>CALKFX010000189.1 GCA_938084875.1 uncultured Flavobacteriales bacterium
CAAGGACTGATTTAAAGAAATAAAACCCAAAACTGAATTATAAGTAAACTCATTTGGAGAAAGCATTCTCGCGTTTTCAACCTTTTCAAATTCTATTCCTTGTTCCATATTGTAACTTGGTCCTGAGAGTTCGTTACTAGCGTTTACATAATTTCTAACATTTGAGTTGGAGGTTATATTACCGTAGAGAGCATTGTGGGCATTATCAGGAACTGTAAAGGGGCCTGAATTCCATAATTGATTTTCTAAATTATTGACGTTTGGTTCCCCCAAATCTGTAAAACACAAAATATTTCTTGTGTTTTGAACAGAGTTATTTCTATTAGTAACCCAAACTTCAATTCGTTGAATTTGAACACCAGATGTAATCAAAGGCAGAGTTCTCATTGACTGGTCGTAGGTATCTCTGTAGTAAAAACTTAGAAAAAAATGACGGTTTTCTTCATAATTGTCTGCATTTATCTCAAATTCGTTGAGTTGAGCTCCTCCAGAGACTTCAATTTCTTTTTTCTGTCCTTTTTGCTGAGACAATACAGTGGTAGCAGTAAGTTTTCCAAATTTCAATTCTGATTTAATTCCAAACAAACTTTGACTACCTGAAATTAATGTGCTATTTAATGGAAGAGTAACATTACCAGCTTCTAATTTTTGTAAAATATCGTCTTCTTTTCCTGAATAATCTAAATTCAATTGGTTATCAAAATCAAAAGTAGCTTCTGTGTTGTAATTAAAACCTAAATCCATTAAATCACCAATTTTCCCAGTAAGATTCATTTGTATTTTTTGATCAAAATTGAAAACAGTCATCTTTCTGTTTCTTTCTGGTAGAACTGGATTATCCGTTCGTGAAGTATTAAGTCCAAAACTTAATTCTGCAGAGCCTT
The DNA here is from genome assembly GCA_938084875.1 of uncultured Flavobacteriales bacterium. Taxonomy (GTDB): domain Bacteria; phylum Bacteroidota; class Bacteroidia; order Flavobacteriales_D; family Parvicellaceae; genus MED-G20. Next base: position 885 of record CALKFX010000189.1, read on the forward strand.
GAGGCCTAATTTCGACAAAGTCACTTCCAAAAATCTTCTTAGCGGGTGGTTCATTAATTTTAATCTCGTCTTCAACAGTTTTATATTTATAATCTGACATCTCGTCCAAATTCTTTTTCCAAAAATCAGTCATGGACTTTTCGTGTTGCATCTTTAAATAATCGTTTAACGAAACTTCACTTGATGGTCTAAAATTAAGAGAATCCCCTAGCAGAGAATTAAATATATATTGACCAGTTAATGGGTTGTACTGAATGTTGTTTTGAATATTCAGTGGGAGTTGGAAATCAATTAATCCTAGAGAAAAGTTGGTAGGGTCTAAAGGGTCATTTATTGGAAAGATTAAATCTATTTCCGGAGAATCTAATGCTATGGCGGGGGCATAAGGATACTGTTTGGCTTCGATCTTTAGTCCTAATAGAACGACCAAAACAATTAATAAAACTGCTTTACTTTTAAAAAAAATATTTAACAATGTGTCTTTTTAAACAGCTTTAAGTGTCATTTTAATAAGCTCTTCAACAGAGGAAACATCATTATTTTTTAATATCTCATCAATTGTATTAGAAGCTTTTTTCTTATCAATACCCAAAACCACCAATGCAGATAACGCTTCATTTTTATAGGTATTGCCTTGAGGAGATAAAAAATCGCTATTGGATTCTATTTTATCGAGCTTACCTTTAAGATCTACAATTATTCTTTGCGCAGACTTTAGGCCAATCCCTTTTACACTTTTAAAAGCATTTACATCGCTTTGATCTACAGCTTGAGCAACTTCCGCTGGTTTCATTGACGACAATACCATTAAAGCAGTACTTGCACCAACTCCAGAAACATTGATTAGTTCTCTAAACATCATCCTCTCTTCTAGCTCTGAAAATCCAAATAAAATATGTGCGTCCTCTCTAACAATTAGGTGACTAAATAGTCTTAATTTTCCCTTTGATGGTAGTTCGTCATAAGTATTCAAAGAAATATTTAGCATGTAGCCAACCCCATTTACATCAATTACTACATGAGTTGGTGTTTTTGATTCTAAAATTCCTTCAATATGCGCTATCATAATTATTTACGGTTTTGTACATCTACTACTCCTAGAGTAATCATATTTAATATCTCTCTTACTGAAGACCCTATTTGAAGAACATGAACTGGTCTTTTCATGCCAAGTAATACAGGCCCAATGGCTTCTCTATCGCCCATTTCTTTAACCAACTTATATGCGATATTACCAGCACTTAAATTTGGAAAGATTAAAGTATTGGCACTTTGATTTGAAAGTAAAGAAAAAGGGAAAAAATCGTTGATCAACTCATTATTAACTGCAAAGTTCGCTTGTAATTCTCCATCTACAACTAACCCAGAATGCTTCTCATGCAAAATTTTAGTGGCTTCTCTCATTTTAATTGCATCTGGCCCTTCATTAGAACCAAAATTTGAGTAACTCAACATAGCAATTTTAGGATTTATTTTGTATTGTTTTACAGTCCTTGCTACCAAAAGAGTAATATCCACAATCTCTTCTACAGTTGGATCAATATTGACGGTAGTATCTGCAAAAAACATTGGTCCATCTTTACTTATTAAAATGTACATTCCTGCTATTTTGTTAAGTCCTTTTTCTACACCTATAACTCTTAAAGCAGGGCGAATTGAATCTTTATAACTTCTTGTTAGTCCAGAAATCATTACATCTGCCATCCCTGTTTCTACCATTGCAGCAGCAAAATAATTCCTTTCCCTCATTAATTTTTTTGCTTCATAAAAGGTTAGTCCTCTACGCTTTCTCTTTTTATGTAAAATTTCTGCAAATATTTCTCTATGTTTTAATTCGCTTTCATTTCGTGGATCAATAATTTCGCAATTAGATAAATCTAAATTGTATTCATCAATTATTTTTTGAATGCTGTGTTTCTTCCCCAGTAAAATTGGAATTGCAATCCCTTCTTCCAAAGCCATCGCCGCAGCTTTTAAAATTTTGTAGTGGTCAGCTTCTGCAAAAACTACTTTTTTAGGACTTATTTTAGCTTTAGAAGTTAAATTTCTAATGAACTTATTATCCAGACCTAGACGTTGCATTAGTTCTAACTCATATTTATTCCAATCCTTTATTGGCTCTTTAGCGACTCCAGACTCTATAGCGGCCTTGGCTACGGCTGGAGCAACCCAGTAAATTAATCTTGGATCTAGAGGTTTTGGAATTATTTGTGTGCGACCAAATGAAATAATTTTAGCATCATAAGCTTCATTAACTTCATCTGGGACTGGCTCTTTAGCCAACTTTGCAATTGCCTTAACTGCTGCGAGTTTCATTTCCTCATTAATCTTTGTAGCTCTAACGTCTAAAGCCCCTCGAAAAATATATGGAAACCCTAGTACATTGTTTACTTGATTTGGGTGATCGGATCTCCCGGTAGCCATTATTACATCGTCTCTTGTTTCTAAAGCAAGATCGTATTCAATTTCCGGATTGGGATTTGCTAAGGCAAAAACTATTGGGTTTTTTGCCATACTCTTTATCATATTGGGTTGAACAATTCCGCCTTTAGAAAGACCTAAAAAAACATCTGCATTTACAAATGCTTTCTCCAAGGAAATATCTTTGCTATTCTGTACAAATAGTTTTTTATTTTCATCTAAATCTTTTCTTTTTGAGTGAATTAACCCTTTGGAATCAAACATGAAAATATTTTCTTTTTTAACTCCTAAAGAAAGGTAAAGCTTTACACAGGACTGAGCAGAGGCACCTGCTCCACTTACCACAACCTTAACTTTTTCAATTTTTTTATTTGCAATTTCTAGAGCATTTAACAGTGCGGCAGATGAAATAATTGCTGTCCCATGTTGATCGTCATGCATCACAGGAATGTCTAATTCTTTTTTTAATCGCTCTTCAATCTTAAAAGCTTCTGGCGCCTTTATATCTTCTAAATTAATTCCTCCAAATGTTGGGGAAATTGCTTTGACAGTATCTACAAATTTATCAATATTTGTTTCATTGATTTCAATATCAAATACATCAATATCAGCAAATATTTTAAATAATAATCCTTTTCCTTCCATTACTGGTTTTGAAGCTTCTGCGCCAATATCTCCCAACCCTAAAACTGCAGTTCCATTAGAAATTACAGCAACCAAATTTCCTTTTGCGGTGTACTTATATACTTTGTCTAGGTCTTTATTAATTGCAAGACATGGTTCTGCGACACCTGGAGAGTATGCCAACGATAAGTCTCTTTGTGAAGAATATGGTTTTGTTGGAACCACCTCAATTTTACCCTTTCTTCCAGAACTATGGTAATCTAGAGCATCTTTTTTGGATTGTTTTTCTGACATAAGTCCAGTATTATTGGCTAATTTAAACAACTGTAAACAATACGATACACAAATTGTTACTAATTGTATAACAAATTGTTGTTAATGAAAAAGATAGTTTATTAATACAATTAGAAAAAATAGTGGAGAGAACATGGTTTATATTCTAACAAAAATTAAAAAATATAGAAATTATTTTTTTAGAATCAATTTATCGCTTTTCAAAAGTTGATTTCCATTGAAAATTTGGTAAGAATATATTCCAGATTTTAAATGCCTTAAATCAACATTATTCGTAGACGAATTTAACTTAGTAGAAAGTACTTTTTTACCTGAAATATCATACAGAAAAAGTAAATTATTGTTAGAGACATTCGAAATTTCAATATTCAAAAAATCGGTAGAAGGATTTGGATAAGCTAAAATACTTCCATCTTTTACTTCGGATATATCTACTGTGTTCAAAATATTTACATCTACAGAATCTAAAGGATTATCATTAATATCTAGAACATAGTACCTTATAAGTACAGTTCCACCATCATAAAAGTAAAAGGTTCCCTTCATTAAACATGAATCACCAGGCTGAACAGGATTAGATGCAGGAGTAGTCCAATCACTTCCAAAACAAGAGTAGCATAAATTATTATCACAAAACTGATCATTAAAAAGTGTGTCATTTGTGCTAAGAAAAACTCTTCTAAACTTAATATCTTGAGCAGTAGATCCCGTGTTTTGACAGTGCATATATACATCAAAACCTGCATAATCTTTAACAATATTTATTGTTTGACCATTATAAATCACACCAGGGTCATCATCCCAAAGAATATCTATTTGAGAAATCGAAAATAAACTAGAAAAAACTAGACTAAGAGAAAATAAAATATGCTTCATAATTTTTTTTTCAAATATAAGGAATAAAACTTTCCACTGTAAATTATGGTAATTTCTAGTAAATAATTCTATTTTTATAAAATTAGATGTTGGATACATTTGGTACAACTGTAAATAAATGATTTAAAATAAATTAACATTTATGAATAAAATTTTTTTATCCCTTAGTTTAAGTTTATTTATTTCCATTGGTTATACCCAATTACCTAACATTAATTTAAAAGATGTAAATGGAGTGACTAAAAACCTGTCTAAATTCAGCAATAATGGGAATCCAATAATAATTAGTTTTTGGGCAACATGGTGCAAGCCGTGTAAAGCAGAATTAAATACAATCGCTGAAGAATACGATGATTGGGCAGATGAAACTGGGGTGAAATTAATAGCAGTTTCTATTGACGATGCAAGATCTAGTACAAGAGTAGAACCATATATTAATGCTCAAGGTTGGGAATATTTGGTTTTATTAGATCCAAATGGGGATCTCAAAAGAGCCATGAATGTTAATAATGTTCCACATACTTTTTTAGTGGATGGAAATGGTAAAATTGTCTGGGATCACAATAATTACTCTCCTGGGGATGAGGAGGAGCTTTACGAAGAACTGGTTAAAATTGCTAAATGAAAAAAATAATATTATTTTTTTTTGTTTTTAATTTATCTTCCAATGTCTTTAGTCAAGAAGCCTCGCCTGGAATAATTTCTGGAAATATTCAAGCAATTGGTCAATACTATCAAGAAGATACTCTTATAAATGCGGCACTTCCAGATCATCTTTATGGTTTCAACGGATTTGCAAATATTAATTTTCAAAAGGGAGATTTTAGAGCTGGAATCAGATACGAAAGTTACCTAAATACATTGGAGGGTTATCCCACTTCGTTTTCTGGAACTGGAATTGGATACCGTTATGTTTCTTGGCAAAATGACAATGTTGGAGTTACCATAGGAAATTTCTATGATCAGTTTGGTAGTGGAATGATATTTAGAGCTTATGAAGAAAGACAGCTAGGAATAGACAACTCATTGGATGGTATTAAACTCACTTATGAACCTCTAAAAGGTGTTTATCTTAAAGGAATGATTGGTAAGCAAAGACATATGTTTGTAGACGGCTTGGTAAATGGAAATGGAATTGTAAGAGCATTGGATGGAGAATTTAATCTTAACGAATTACTTGAAGACTCAACTAGGAATTCTAAGCTTAAGGGCTCCATTGGAGCTAGCTTTGTTAGCAAATTCAATGATGATAATAAGACGCCAATATTTAATCTGCCTAAAAACGTTGGGGCATCATCAATAAGACTGAATTTAAGATATAATAAAATCCGTTTTTACGGCGAATATGTCCATAAAATAAATGACCCTTACCCAGACAATCAGAATGAAAATTTCAACTACATATATAAAAATGGAGAAGGTTTATTATTTAATTTAGGTTATTCTACCAAAGGATTTGCAGTAGATTTCTCAGCAAAACATATGGACAATATGTTATGGAGATCCACCAATGTTAATGTAGGCCCAACTGATCTTTTAATTGGATATTTACCAGCATTGACCAAACAACACACTTATAATTTGGCTGCAACTCTTTACCCATACGCTACTAATTTTTATGGCGAAATTGCCTACCAAGCAGATGTTTTATTTAAAATTCCTAAAAAAACACTTATTGGAGGAAAATATGGAACATCTGTCGCAATAAATTTTGCAACAGACTACACTCCTGAAAGAACATTTATTAAAGATATGGATGGAGCAAGGAATAGTTATACAACTAGATATTTTGCAAAATCTGACAGCCTACTGTTTCAAGATTTTAATATTGAGATTAAGAGAAAAATCAATAAAAAACTCAAACTTAATTTAAATTATTTCAATTTTAAATTTAACGATGATGCTGTAAAAGTAGCTGGTTATTATAAAATGATTTATGCTCAAATTTTGGTTTTAGATCTAACTTATAAAATTAATAGATACCATTCTTTAAGATTTGAAACTCAAGGTATGTGGACTGAACAAGATAAAGGAAATTGGGCCTTCGGACAAATAGAATATACTTTTAGTCCTCATTGGTATTTAGCAATTTTAGATCAATATAATTACGGAAATAAAAATATTGAAAAAAGAATTCATTATGGTTTAATTTCCGGAGGTTATATTAATGGTTCTCACAGATTCTCGTTACAATATGGCAAACAAAGAGCTGGTGTTTTTTGTGTAGGAGGTGTTTGTAGAGCTGTTCCGGCATCAAATGGATTGACATTTTCTTTTACTTCAAGTTTTTAAAATGAAAAATTATTTTGGATTTATATTATTAATTACAATTTTATCATGTGATAAGATAGAAAGTCCTTTGCCAGAAGAATTTGGCAAATTTGATTGGAGTCTTTATCCAGGTGATCCATCTAATTATCCCTATGACATATCCAATCCAGCTAGTAATTGGGGAGAAAACACCAATATAAAAGGAATATTGCTAGAAGACTATACTGGCCATAAATGCACTAATTGTCCTGCAGCAGCACAAATAGCTAAATCTCTTGAAGACGATTCTAGTAAGAATGTAATTGTTGCATCTATTCATGCAAGTGCAGATGGATCTTTTCAAGAAACCGATGAGTTATATTTAAATGACTATCGAACTGATGCTGGGGATGAATATGTAAGTGAGATGATAGGTTTTCTAGGAAATCCAATGGGAACAATTAATAGAAATAGTCAGGGTCTTTCTGGAAGTGTATGGTATTTAGCTACTGAATGGGTTAACGGAGTAAATAATGAAATTAACAAACCTCTTATTGCAAATATTCAGTTAAAAAAGAACTATTTCGAATCAACCAATGGATTATTTATTCATACAGAGACTTCATTTTTAAGCCCTATTTTAGGTGATTTTCATTTGATAATTTACTTAATTAGAAATGACGTTGTATCTCCTCAAAAATTTGATGCAGGAGTAGTAGATACCAACTATCATCATCATTCGATTTTGTCAGACAATATTAACGGAACTTGGGGGACTTTAATTAATACCGGAGGATTAGCAGAAGAAAATACTGTAGTTTACAATGATTTTACTTATGAACTTCCTGACCCCACTCTTCATCCAACATTTAATATCGAAAACCTTTCACTAATTGCTTATTTGTGCGATAGGAACACCTATGAAGTATTACAGGTTATCAAATCAGATATTTAAACTTTAACTCAAACCTCTCATTATTCCTTTTGTTGAATTTCTTATAAATTCTAGAACAACTTCTTTTTCATCTGAAACTGGGATTTCTAATTCTGCTACTCTTAAAGCAGTAGTCATATTGCTGTTCTGAACGTAAATTACTCTATAAATATCTTCAATATTAATAATCTGTTGGTCGTTGAATCCTCGTCTTCTTAAGCCAATTGTATTTACGCCAATATAGGAAAGTGGCTCTCTTGCAGCCTTTACATATGGAGGTACATTTTTACGAACCAAAGAGCCTCCTGCAATAAATGAATGTTCTCCGATACTGACAAATTGCTGAATTGCAGCAGTTCCTTCAATTATCACCCAATTTCCAACAAAAACATGGCCAGCTAACTGCACTAAATTGGCTATTACCACATTATCTCCTATAATGCAATCATGTGCCACATGAACATATGACATTAACAAACAATTACTACCGACTATGGTTGTTTTCTTATCTGATGTCCCCTTATGAATTGTTACATATTCACGAATAGTAGTATTTTCTCCTATTTCTGTAGTAGCATATTCACCGTTGTATTTTAAATCTTGTGATTCCGCTGAAATTATAGCCCCAGGAAAAATTTTACAATTATTTCCTATTCTAGCACCATCCATAATAACTGCATTGGACGCAATCCAGCAGTTATCTCCTATTACCACATCTTCGTAAACAGTTGCAAAAGGCTCAATTATTACATTTTTTCCAATTTTAGCTTTTGGATGAATGTTTGTTAACATTTGATTTGTCATTGATTTAAAATTTTAAAAAAAGAAACTAGATACTTATTCTTCCGTTCTGTCCTTTGTAACATGAGCCAGCATTTCTGCTTCAATACATACTTCTCCATTTACATAGCCCTTTCCTCCCATATGTACTAAGCCTCTTCTAATCGGAGACAATAACTTTAATTCAAAAACTACAGTATCTCCAGGGATAACTTTTCTTTTAAACTTTACATTGTCAATCTTCATAAAGTAGGTAGTGTAAAGATGTGGATCTTCAACTTTACTGAGAGAAAATATACCACCGGTTTGAGCCATTGCTTCAATTTGTAAAACTCCAGGCATTACTGGATTCTTAGGGAAATGTCCCATGAAATAATTTTCATTCATAGTAACATTCTTAACTCCAATTATTCCATCATCGCTAATTTCCATGATTTTATCTATTAATAAAAATGGATACCTATGAGGTAGCATTTTTTCAATCTCTACAATGTCATAAAGTGGCTTTTTAGTTAAGTCAAATTGTTTAGGTGATTTTTCTTGATCTTTCATAGCTTTTTTAAGTATTTGAGCAAATGAGGTATTTAATTTATGGCCCGGTTTTTTTGTGATTATATGTCCTTTTATTGGCATTCCAATTAATGCCAAATCTCCAATAACGTCTAATAATTTATGTCTTGCAGGTTCGTTGTGAAACTGCATTTCACAATTATTTAATATGTTTCCATTAATTTGAATATCAGAATCATCTTTACCCAAAAGATGGGCTAATTTTTTTATCTCGGAAGGATTGATGTCTTTTCTGTCTACAACAACAATGGCATTTTCCAATTCTCCCCCTTTGATGAGATTTGCTTTTGACAATTTCTCTAGTTCTGTTAGGAAAACAAATGTTTTACAAGGTGCTATTTCTGAAGAATAATTTTTTAAGTCTCTAATTTCAGCGTATTGGGTTCCGAGTGCATGATTTTGATAATCTAAAACTACAGATATAATAAAATTATTTGTAGGTACAAATAGAATTTCAGAACCTGAATCTGGATCAGTGTAATGAATTGGATTTGGAAGGTCTATATATTTTAAAGGTGCATCTTGAACTTTTAATCCTACTCTTTGAATCTCTTCAACAAAATACTTGGCGCTACCATCCAAAATTGGAACTTCAGAACTGTCTAATTTTATTAATACATTATTTACTCCTAGAGCATATAATGCAGACATTAAGTGCTCAACAGTGACTATTTTAACATTGTCTTTTTCTAGAGTAGTACTTCTTTGAGTATCGGTAACCAAGTTAATATCTGCAGGCAAAACAGGTTGGTTTTCTAAATCTATTCTTTGGAACTTTACCCCATGATTTATTTTAGCAGGCTCAATGACCATATGTACATCTTCACCTGTATGAAGTCCAACTCCAGTAAACTCAACTGAGCTATTTAATGTTTTTTGATTATCTGACACTTAGATATTATTAATTTCTTTAACTAGATTTTCAATTTGTTTTTTTAATTCAGGGAAGTTTTTAAATAAAACATAACTTCTTTTAAAATCATTGGAAGAAAAAGCGGGCGTTCCTTGAAGAACGGTATTTTCTTTGAGAACTGATTTAGTAATACCACTTTGAGCTGCGATCTTCGTTCCTTTGGAGATTTTCAAATGACCTGCTATCCCAACTTGACCACCAATCATGACATTATCATCAATTTTAGAAGAACCTGAAACACCAGTTTGAGCTGCAATAACAGTATTTTCTCCTACTTCTACATTGTGGGCAATTTGTACAAGATTGTCAATTTTAACCCCTTTTCGAATAATTGTAGATCCCATAGTAGCTCTATCTATAACAGTATTTGACCCTATTTC
>CALKFX010000190.1 GCA_938084875.1 uncultured Flavobacteriales bacterium
AACAAGAGGACTTAGATGAAGTATTAAATGTAATTGATAACAATCCTATTCATACTGGAATTTTTGAGCAATTTGCTGAATCTCTATATTATTTTGGAGAAAAAACTGGAATTAAATGGAAGAAAAATATAGAAGTTAAAAGAATGACTTTTAAAAGGCCAAAAGCTAAAGAAGTTCCTATAGAAATAAGAAATTTAATATTAGAACACAATCAACTAGATGTGAAATTATATGAACATTGTAAATCTAATTTTAATAACCTAAATAAAGAATATAAAAACTCAAAAATTTCATTTAAAAAAGATAAATACAATCATGTTGTACCTTATTGCGCAAAATGGTGCTTTTTTGAATTTTGCATGACAAACAAAAAGTTTTTGAAGCAAAATTTTGATTTTTTTAAAAGTCTAACTTTTCACCTTATTGAATACCAAGGTATTAGAAATGGTAAAACCTATACGAAATCATGGAATGAATCTTTTATTAGGGCTATTCAAATCCATTTTCCTGGTTCTGATTTTACAAAATACATTATTAATAATTATAATCGAAAAGAGGATCCTTTAGATCAAACATCAAATATCGCTAAATCTATTGATGACTTCTTTTTGGAAAATAAACACCATGCTCATAAATATTACAAGCCCCTAGTTTTTGATATAAAACAAGTTATAATTAGTAAAGATAAAAGTAAAGGATTACTCTCTTTAATTTTTAATACCTAACTAATTATTTGAAATTTAATTGCTCTTTTTTGTTACAATTAAAAAATATAATTTCATTTATATTAACTAGAGTAAAAGCAATTATTTATTTAAAAATGAAATCTGGAGATATCTCCACCAAAGCCCATAGATTGCATTTGAGAACATTAATAGACAATGCTCTAAAAGAAATAAAAGGCTAAATATTTAAGGAACAATTTTTTTCATTTACGTATGAAGAACATTAAAGAATTAATATGTAATGAATTAATTTCTATTCAAAAAAAGAAGATTAAATCTTTAGAACTTTTAATTAAATCTACAAAAGAGTCTAGAGATACTGCAAATAAAAGCTCAGCTGGTGACAAACACGAGACATCAAGAGCTAAAATCCAAACGGAAATAGATAATTTCTCTAGGCAATTGGACCTAGCTATAAAGAATCTTCATACTTTGAAACAACTAGATAATTCAAAGAAACATAACCTTGCAACTCAAGGCTCTTTAATAACAACAGAGGGTGGTGTTTTTTTTATATCCATTGGGATTGGAAAATTAGAAATAAGATCAAATAATTATTTTATAATATCACTACTATCACCCATAGGTTCTGCAATGAAAGGGTTATCAAAAAATGAAAAATTCACATTTAGGGGTAATAAATATTCAATTAAAAATATAGAATAAACACTGTATTTCCATTAATTATAGGTGTATTTTATACACTTATTGGGTTTTTATTTTCCATAATTTTCCCATATAAAGAAAAAAAATTAACAAAAATTTGGAAATCTGTTGAATAATATATTAAATTCGTTAAACAAACGTTAAATTTTAAATCTAATTATGGAAACTTTAAACAATATGTTACTCGCAGTACCAAAAATGGCTACTGACGATTATGTCGGTTTTACATTTTTTGTAGGATGTATGGCCATGATGGCGGCTTCGGCCTTCTTTTTCTTATCAATGAATTCTTTTGATGCAAAATGGAGAACTTCTATTTTGGTCTCAGGACTCATTACTTTTATAGCAGCAGTTCACTACTACTACATGCGTGACTACTGGGCTTCAGGAAACGGATCACCTGTATTCTTTCGTTATGTAGATTGGATACTTACTGTGCCATTAATGTGTGTTGAATTTTATTTAATTCTAAGAGCAGCTGGTGCAACTAAAAAACTAATGTGGACACTAATTGCAGCATCTACAGTAATGTTAGTTACTGGATACTGGGGAGAAGGTGTAGATAGAGATAACGCATGGTTATGGGGATTAGCTTCAGGACTTGCTTATTTTTACATTGTTTATCTTATCTGGTTTGGAGAAGCAAAAGCATTGGCTACTTCAGCTGGTGGAGAAGTACTTAAAGCACACAACATTCTATGTAAATTTGTAGTTATTGGTTGGGCAATTTATCCAATAGGATATATGGCTGGAACTGCTGGCTGGTATGGTGGAGAAGGTGATTTCTTCGGAATGACCTTAGCAATGGATGTAGTATACAACATTGGTGATGCTATCAACAAAATCGGTTTTGGTTTAGTTGTTTATAACTTAGCAGTTGCTTCATCTTCGAAGTAATTAAAACCTAAAGAATTTAAAGGAGGGCTTGCCCTCCTTTTTTTATGCTATTTTTTAAATAACTGATGTTCTGTTAGTTCTTTTATCCATAATGGTAAATTGTTAGGATCATATTTTTTACCCATTGCACTAATAACCTCCTTAGGATAGACCAATCCTTCTTTGCTAGTATATGCAAATTTCACTACGGATGCCATATGGGTCTTTCCTTTTCTTTCTACCTTCTGAAAAAAATAAAACCAGTTTTCATCATATCCAATAATCTTTGTTTTTAAAATAAAACGCTGAAAAAGTCTTAATCTATGTCTGTACTCATTATAGGTACCAACAATGGTTAACGACCAATTATTTCTTTTCAAAAAACTTCCCATATTTACTTTACCACCCAAACTAAATCTTCCTAAGTCTAAAAGGGTAACATATCTACCGTTATTGAGTTCCATAAACGGATCTATGTCTTGTGGTAAAACAATTAAATTCACACTGTCTGTATACTCAGTATCAAATGAAAGCTTTTCTTGAAATTGACTTTTAACTACAACTCTAATTAATCTTAGGAGTGGATACATTATTTTACAGAATTAAATTTTGCTTTTATGTCTATTAATTTGGTGAGAAATTTACGGTTTTCTTTCCAACTTTTTTCTTTATTAAATTGAATATAGTTCCCAGCTCCGTGTATGGTGAAATAATCTCCATTATATATATTTAAATGATAATACGGGATGGTCCAAGCATAAGTATAAATTCCCTGATTAATGTGAAGAATTATTCCATTTGGTCTAATTTCAATATTGCCATACTGGATACCACTGACATTCAATTTTAAATGATTTATTCTTTCGCTTAAATGTTCAATAATCATTCTTCTAGATCCAATTCCACCAAGTTTTAATTTTTTAAATAAAGAATAGGCCTCGCCTAACTCTTCGTTGATTAACTTATCAGCTTCTTTATTTTTGTAAGATATATTGTAAATGGCCATTTTATGGATGTATTTAAAGACTGTTTAAAAATTTATCAGCAGTAATTAAGTGCGTTTCTCTTTTGGATAGATCCATTTTGTCAAAACTGCTAATTAGCATTCTCATTCTAGGGTTTTTTAAGAAAAAGGCTCTTTGTTTATCCATGAAATTCCAAAATAATGCGTCCCATGTTGTACACCACTCTCCTTTTTTGTAATCACTCATTTTTACAATATAATTACTTCCACTTATATAAGGTTTTGTAGACATCAGCCCTCCATCTGCAAATTGGCTCATTCCGTAAACATTTGGAACCATAACCCAATCGTAGGAATCAATAAAAAGCTCCATAAACCACCTGTAAACTTCATCAGGGTCAAATTCACATAAAAGCATGAAATTTCCTACAATCATCAGCCTCTCAATATGATTTGCATATCCAGATTTATTTATTTTATGAATGGTGTCATCTAGAGGTTCAATTCCTGTTGTTCCACTATAAAAAGAAGATGGAATTTTTCTATTAAATCCCCAGAAGTTTTTTGTTCTTTCTTCACTTCCTTTGCATCTGTAGACACCTCTAATAAATTCTCTCCACCCAATAATTTGTCTTACAAAACCTTCGCAAGAGTTTATAGGAATATTATTTTCTTCGTAAAATTCCAAAGTTTTCTCAATAATAGTTCTTGGACTAATTAATCCAGAGTTGACAATAGGGGACAAGATACTATGGTTAATAATAGATTTTTCTTTTAATAAAGCATCTTCATAAGGTCCAAATTCTTTAAATCTAGTTTTTAAAAATTCATTGAACCATTTTTCTGCAGTTTCAAAATCAGTTGGGTAGATCGGAGAGGAATCTAATATTCCGTTATTTTTCGGAAAATATTTTTCTACATAAGCCAAGGCTTCCATATGATTTTTGGTTTCATTTGGAAAATTTATTTTTGGAGTAGTTTTTCCTTTAGGATATTTTTCTCTGTTTTGATCATCGTATGTCCATTTCCCTCCTACTGGATTATTATTACTATCTAATAATATCCCAA
>CALKFX010000191.1 GCA_938084875.1 uncultured Flavobacteriales bacterium
CGGGGAAGACTTCGGAATAGTTCAATTTTATTTATGTCTTGTAATTTTTTGTGGAATTTATTTAATAAAGTCTAAAAATTAACTATAATTTGTTTACTAGTTGCGTAACTAATTTTAGTAATTCATTGGATTTATTTTGTGGTAAGGTGACAGATTTATCTAAAGGATCATGATAAGCTTTAATTCCTCCCATTGTATAGATAAAAATTGCAGGAACATTTTTTTTTGAAAACCAATAGTGATCTGAGTTTGGAGCCTGGCCTCTAAGTTTAATTTTGGAAAATAAATCATGTTTTTCATTAATTTTCCCTATAATTTGAACTACTTTTTCTTGTTCAAATGCATTTACAATTGCTATACCATCTTCTCCTGTTCCTACAATATCTAAATTCAATAACAACTTAATATTTTCTAATTCTATTATGGGATTTTCAGTAAAATATTTTGACCCAAGAAGACCTAACTCTTCTGCTCCAAAACAAATAAAAATAATATTATATTTTGGTTTGTACTTCATGAAATAGGATGCTAAATTTAATAATGAACTTACTCCACTAGCATTATCATTAGCACCTGGAAATATTACATTTCCCATCATACCTAAATGGTCGTAGTGTGCTGAAATAATTATGTTCTTTTTTTTTCGCCCCATTATTTTGCCAATAACATTTTGTGTTTCTAGTGACGTAATAAAATTATTTTTGATATCAATTTCAACATTTTTAATCTCCTCTTTTATTATGTCAGGTCTTAGTTTTATGATTGCATTGGAAAGGGTATACTGAGATACTGACCATTGGAGATTTTCAGAACCTATCCATAAAATTGGATATTTCTTATTTAAGACTTTTTTTATCTCATTATAAATTAGAAGAGAATCTTTATTTTCTACGTTGGATACATCGATTAATAAACATAAATGCTCATTTTTTTTATTTAATGTAAATGATTTCCAATTTCTTAAATTTATTTCTAAAACCTCAAAAATTCCTTGACATGTTACAGAACCAGGTTCAATTAAATAATCTAATCCTGCAATTAAACTCTGATCGTTAATTTTTAATTTAATATCTGTTGGAAAAGTATTTACATTCGTTTTGAAATGTTGTAAATACCCGCTACTAGTTATGCTATCAAGACCAATTCTTTGAAATTCATTAGAAATAAATTTTGCTGCTTTTAAATGTCCATTATCAACATATCCTCTACCCTTAAAATAATTGCTACTAAGTGTGTCAACATAATTTTCATATCTAATCCATGAACTGTTAGTGGTCTGAGAAAAAAATGTTGTTACATATAAGGAAACTAGTAATAATAAAAACTTAGTCATTGATTTTGATATCTTCTTTCTACCAAATTAATTAATCTTTTTACTTGATTAGACTTTGGGTTCCAGTTGTATTTTTTAGACAATGTGTTTTTTAAAAAATCGCTTGCCTGGTCCATATTTTGAAATTCATTTAAATCCTTAATTGCAGTTGAACAAGCCTGACTATCTCCAGAAAATAAATTTTCTGTAATTAAGTACTTTTCATTAATGCCTATTTCATTGGTTAAATCAGAAATTGATTGTTGACCAAATTGATCGGCTAAAGAAGTTTGTGGACTATCTGAATGAATTTCATTTACAGACTTAAAATCAGTTGAAATATTTATATCTGCTTTTTCTGTTTTAGCTTCTTCTTCAACAATCACATCAATTAAATTAATTTGATTTTCCTCAACATCAGTTGACTCTTCTTTCTTCTTTTGTTCTGAAACCGATTCTTTCTTTGATCCTTTTTCTAGAAGATACTGCAATATTGCAAGCCTTTCATGTAACTGTCTTGATGAATCCAAAAGAGAAAGAATATCTTCTGAGCTAAGAGCTCCGCTATTTATTTTCAAGACTCCTTCTTTAAGCTCACTTGCTAAACTTTCTAAGGATTTAAAATTAAACTCTTCCATAATATTAAGATTTCAATGCAAAATTCAATATTTTTACATAATGTGAGAACTTCTTTATTTGAATGTTATCAACATAACATTTTGTTTAATTTATTCGTTCACAAACTATTAGGTCAAAAAATTGCAGATAAACAACTCATATACTCTTCGAGATATTTATAAAATAACTGGGGGAAAATGTATAGGAAATATTGATTCACCCATTAGTAATGTTCATTATGATAGTAGAAGATTTGTTCAAAATAATGAACATGTTTTTTTGGCATTTAAAACAAATTTTAACGATGGGCATAAGTACATTGACCAAGTTTATAAAAATGGAATAAAACAATTTATAACTCATGAAACTCCTTTAAAAATAAAGAAAGATGCAGGCTACTTGGTGGTTGAAAATACGCTAGTAGCACTACAAAAATGGGCAAACTTCCACAGAAAAACTTTTAAAATTCCAGTGCTTTCAATAACTGGAAGTTATGGGAAAACAGTTATAAAAGAGTGGATAAATTTTATTGTGCAAGAAAAAATAAATATACTGAGAAGTCCAAAAAGTTATAACTCACAATTTGGAGCAGCTCTAACCTTGCTTTCTTTAACCAAATATCACGAATTAGCTATCATTGAAACAGGAATTTCTATGCCTGGTGAGATGGATTTAATGAAGCAAATGATTGAACCATCTCACGTGATATTGTCTAATATTGGGAAAGAGCATATTGAAAATTTTAATTCAATCGATGAATTACGAATTGAAAAAGAAAAGATTTTAAAAGGAACAATTCACACTTATTTTAAAAATAACGAATTTAATTTCAAAAGAAAAATTGTAGAAAAAGGACAAGAAATACACTGTGAATACAACAATGAAAACGAAGTGTTCTTCATTCAACAAAAAGATGAGAACTCTGCCAAAAATTTTATTTGTTGTCTAGGATTTTTAAATCAAATAGAATACGATTCAAAGGATATAAAAGCCTTAAGTCCATATCTCCCTGAAATTGCTTTAAGATTTGAAAAAAAATCTGGAATTAGTAATTCTGTTATTATAAATGATTCCTACCAGAATAATTTTCAATCTCTTAAAATTTCTCTTGAAACCTTAAAGTCTGAATGCGGATCCTCTAAAACTATTTTAATTCTTTCGGATTTGAATGAAAAAATCCCCAATTATAAAGCTCTTTCTAAGTTAATAGAAAGCTACGAAATAACTCAGTTTATTGGAATTGGGAAGGAACTCTATAAGAACAATAAACTATTTCCCAATAAATATTTAATTTTTAGAAACGAATCTGAATTTTTAAAATACTTCAGTAATATTATTTTCAAAGATCATTATATATTAATTAAGGGGAAAAAAATTGCCGATTTTCAAAAGATTTACTTGAAATTAGAACAGAAAAAACACAATACTGTTTTAGAAATAAATCTTTCTAGCCTAATTAAAAACTTAAATTATTACAGAAGTTTACTTGCTCCAAAAACAAAATTACTTGTTATGATTAAAGCAGCTGGATATGGAACAGGGTTAATCGAATCTGCGAAAATATTAGAGCAAAATCATATAGATTACATAGGAGTAGCCTATACAGATGAAGGTGTAGAACTAAGAGAAAATGGTATAAAGTCTCCAATTCTTGTAATGAATGTAGAACAAAAATCGATGGATAATTTAATAGAAAATAGATTAACTCCTTCCATTTACGATTTAGATCAATTGGACGAATTCACTAAGAAACTTATCTTAATGGGGATAAAAAATTATCCTATACACATAAAGTTAAATACTGGAATGAATAGAATGGGATTTGATTCTGTAGATATTAAAAAATTATGTAGCTTCTTAATAAGCCAACCTGAAATTATGGTAGAAGGAATTTTTAGTCACTTAGCTGCAAGTGATCATAAAAATGGTAAAAAACTAACTGAAAAACAATTTGATTTATTCAATAGTATGTCTTTAGAAATTGAATCTTTATTAGGAATTAAAACAATTAAACATATTCTAAATACATCAGGAATAGAAAATTATCCAAATCAAAGTCTACAAATGGTAAGACTAGGGATAGGTTTATATGGTGTTTCTAAAACTAAAAAGCTTTCTAATGTAGCATCTTTAGTTTCTAGAATATCAAAAATAAGGACAGTAAATAAAGGGGATTATATTGGTTATGGTATAAATAATAAATCAGATAGAGAAATAAAAGTTGCAATTGTTCCAATTGGATATGCAGATGGATTTTCTAGATCTTTAGGGAATGGCAAAGGAAGAGTTTTTATCAATAATGCTATTTATCCAACTATTGGAAATATTTGTATGGATATGCTATTTATAGATATTACTAATTCTAATTTAAATATAAATGATAGAGTGGAAATATTTGGAAATAACCATTCTATTTTTAAAATGGCAGATGCTGCAGATACAATTCCATATGAGATTATAAGTTCTATTTCAAATAGAGTAGTTAGAGTTTACCAAAAGGATTAATGAAAAAAAAATTTCTTTCCAATTTAATACTAGTTCTTCTTCTAAATATAGTTATTAAACCTTTCTATATTATTGGAATTGATGCTGAAATATTAAAAATTACTGAGCAAAATAGTCCAGGTAATTATGGAACTTATTTTTCTTTATTGAGCCTGTCTTTTATTTTTAATATCATTCTAGATATGGGAGTTAATAACTTTAATACTAGGAACATCGCCCAAAATAATCAATTACTTCAAAAACATTTCTCAAGAATTTTTTCTCTAAAGGTAATCCTAAGCGCATTTTACATCACTATTCTTTTAATAGTGGGATTAATTTTTGAACTCTCAACAAAGGAAATGAAATGGTTAATTATAATAGGATTTAATCAAGTTTTAGTAGCTTTAATTCTATTTATAAGATCCAATTTGTCTGCACTTCTTTTATTTAAAAAAGACAGTATTTTATCTATTACAGATAGATTGATTTTAATATTTTTCTGTGGTTATTTTCTATACAGTATTGCTAATAATACTATTGTAACAATTGACTTCTTCATCCTATCTCAAACTGTAGCGTATTTAATTACTGTTCTTATAGGTTTTTCATTTTTAATAAAACACACCCAATTACCAAGTCTTAAGTGGGATCAACTATTTTTTAAAATGATTGTAAAAAAAAGTATGCCTTATGCTCTTTTGATTTTTTTAATGTCCATATACTATTATTCTGATGTGGTGATGGTAGAGAGAATAAGAGGGAATATTGAAGTAGCTAACTATGCCCATGGTTATAGATTTTTCATGGCTTTTAACATGCTTGGATACCTATTTGCTGGTCTATTGCTTCCAATATTTTCTAAACTTATCAAAGAAAAGCAAAGTGTTCTTCCTGTTTCTTGGTTGTCGTTCAAGCTAATTTATTTTTTTGCTTTAATTATTTGTGTTACTGTATGGACCTATAAAATGGAAATTCTTAATTGGAGATATGAAATCAATGGTAGTTCATTAATGCACTCTAGTGAAACTTTTGGATGGTTAATGATTTCGTTTATAGCTGTTTCATGTAACTATATATTTGGGACTTTATTAACCGCAAAAGGAAGTATGAAACAATTAAACATATTGGCAGTTTTTGGGATTTTAATAAACATATCTCTAAACTTATTACTTATTCCAGACAAAGGTTCTTCTGGAGCAGCTTTTGCTAGTGCTTTTACCCAATTTTTTATTCTTATATTTCAAGTAGCTTTATGTTATAAAATATTTAATTTTAAATATAATTTACTTCCAATAATTCGGCTTTTTTCATTCACTATACTGTTTATTTCTATGGTCTATACTGTAGAGAACTATCTAATTATTAATTGGTTAGAAAAAATAATATTGAATGTAATTGGTGGTGGAATTATTGGTTTATTTTTGAGGGTTATCAATTGGGGCCAGTTTTACAGCCTTTTAAAACACGATAAATACTCTTAATTTGTAGAGATTCATCCTATAACTTACATTTGTAGAACTAAAATTGAAAAATGAATTCATCCGAAAATCAATCTTACGACTTAATTTCTTTTTTATGGAAAAATAAAAATCCATTAATAACAGTTGGAATTATTGCGTTAGTGGCCTCCAGTATAGTCTCTCTTTTAATGGATGAGAAATTTGAATCTACTGTAACACTCTATCCTGCAAAGACAAGCTCAGTGACCTTCAATGAAGTAATTACAGAGGACCAAAGCGTTTCTAAATTTGGCGAGAACGAAGAGGCAGAACAAATGCTTCAAATTTTAGAATCCAGCAGTATAAGAAGCAAAATTATTGACAAATTTAATCTTCTTAAGCATTATGAAATTGATTTAGAATCCAAATACATCAATACAGATTTAACCAAAACTTATTTAGAAAATATAAATTTTAAAAGAAATAACAATGGAGCTGTATTAATTACTGTTTTGGATAAGAGCCCTGACACAGCTGCTTTAATTGCCAACGAAATTGCATCGTTATTTGACAATACAAAAAATGCAATGATTCATGAAAGAGCTTTGACAGATTTTAAAATTAAAAAAGAAAAACTTGATAAAATAATTGCTCAAATGCAGAACCTTAGAGATACTATGTCCAAACTATCTTCTCTTGGAGTAGTTACCAACGATGCCTACAGAGCACTAACTGAAGGCTATGTGAATTCTAAAGATTCTGAGATGAAAAAATCATTTAAAACTAAAATGACTATGACAGAAAAATACGGCTCTTTACTTAAATCTTTCCAAGTTAAAGTTGAGTTCCTCTCTGAAAGACTTGCTACAATGGAAACTTCCTACGAACAGGCTGAAAGTGATGCAACCAGCTATCTATCTCATAAATTCATTGTTGAGAAAGCTTATCCTGCAGAAAAAAAGGCCTATCCAATTAGATGGCTAATTGTAGTCTTATCAACCTTCTCATCTGTTTTACTAGCAATCGTAGGCATACTAGTTAAGAACCAAATAGAACTTTTAAAAAATTAATGTTTAAAGGATTTCTTAGCCGAAGAATTTCTTACTTTTTGATGATTTTATTCATCATACTAAACTCCATTTTAATTTACTTTGACATTTTCTACCTCCTAGTGGTTCCTTTAGTCATATTACTTGGCTATCTATTTGTTTTTAGATTGGATTTAATTTTTCTAACTATAGTTTTTTGCACCCCTCTTTCTTTTAATTTTGAAAATTTAGACTTGCTTGGAATAGGATTTTATTTCCCAACAGAACCATTACTGCTGGTATTTACTATTGTATTTCTGTTCAAAGCGCTTTATGAAAAAAAAAACAAAAAAGAGCTTCTACATTATAAAAACCCTGTAATAATATTAGTTTTCGTACAAGTTCTATGGATTTTTACAACCTCTATAGTCAGTGAAATACCTATGGTTTCCTTTAAGTTTTTAATTTCTAGAAGCTGGTTCATTATTCCCATTCTTCTTTACGGAATTCACTTTTTCAAAAAAGGGAAAAAACAAATCAAACAATTTTTCTTCGCTTATCTTTTTGCCATGGTAATGGTGACTTGCTATACATTAGTCAACCACATGATAAATAGTTTTAGTGAAGAAGCAGGTCATTGGGTAATGTGGCCATTTTTTAAAGACCACACTTCATATGGTGCAATTTTAGCACTAATTATTCCAATTAATGTTTGGTTGATATATGATTCTAAAAAAAATTACTTGAGAATATTATTAATTGTTTATTTAGCAATATTTCTTATTGGTCTGTACTTTAGTTATACAAGAGCTGCTTGGTTAAGTATTGTTTTGGCCATTGGAGTATTTGTTCTTTATTACTTGAAAATAAAATTAAAATGGATAATTGGTATCCTAATTATTCCTTTAATATTTATAGTTTATAATTTTACAGAAATTTCTTACTTGGTTCAAAAAAATGATGCAGAACACACCACAGAGAATTTTTCAGAAAGAGTAGAATCAATGTCCAATATTTCCTCAGATGCATCAAATTTAGAACGTTTAAACAGATGGAACTGTGCAATTGAATTATTTTTAAAAAGACCTTTTTTTGGATGGGGGCCTGGAACCTATGCTTTTGTTTATGCACCATTTCAAAAATCCAAAGATTTGACAATAATCAGCACTAATTTTGGAGATGGTGGAAATGCACATAGTGAATATCTAAGTCCTTTAGCGGAACAAGGTTTTTTTGGTTTTTTAATTAATATTTCACTAATAGGGCTTGTTTTTATTTACTCGGGTCTATATTATGTAAGATGTGAAAATGATTTTTATAAAATTTTAACACTTTTCATCATCTTATCTCTAACCACTTATTTTACGCACGGTGTTTTAAACAACTATT
>CALKFX010000192.1 GCA_938084875.1 uncultured Flavobacteriales bacterium
CAAGGTGGAAATAGCGACAAAAACAACATGCTCCAAAAAATGGCTAAAATCGGACTATATAGAGTGCCACCAGAAATTAATCCAAAAAATATTCACAAACGAGGTGCCCTTGCTATGGCTGTTCAAGAACAGTATTATAAAAATCCTACCAAAATAAATTTATCTTCCAGTCCTTATAATTTTTATATTATCCAAAAAGGCCCGTTATCAGACAGTTACATGGACAAAACAGAGATAAAATACAATATAACTATCCCCGAAAAAAATCGAAAAATTTATCGAAAAATAGGAGGGAGCCCTCACTTAGACAATGAGTATACTGTCTTTGGAGAAGTTATTTCTGGACTTTCAGTGGTAGACAAAATTAGTAAGCAAATTACCAATGGTAAAAACCGTCCATTGAAAAATATTTATCTTTCTGTTGAGGTGATGGATTAGATTGGCAACCTTGTTTTTTTGAAATGATTGTAACTTTTTTTTAATTTTACAGTTTAACTAGTATAATAGTTTAATGTTTTAAATGACTGCAAATTCTAAAAATATCAACTATTTAGAGACTTCTAAATCTCCTAAAATTGTGAATAGAAAGTTGGTTTTTTTTCTAACCTGTTCTATCGTTTTTGGTTCTTTATCTTTTGTGTCTTACAAGCCGGTAGAAATTTCCAAAAATGATTACTCGCTTGCCATCGTAAATAATTCTAAAACACCATTAGAAATAGTAGATAAACCTATTAGTAATCTTACAACAGAAAAATCAAATTCTAATACTGATTCTTCCCCTATTACTGTTTTTAACAATACTAAAGCATCTGAAAATCAATTTGCTTTAATTGTTGGAACCTATCAGGAAAAATACAATGCTGTTATTCTAGAAAAAGAAATGAAAAAAAGAGGTTTTAAGCATTGTAGTATTATAGCCAATAATAATTCCAAGAAATATTGGGTAACTGTAGATTTTTACAAAGATAAAAAAGAAGCCGAATCTGCAAGAGAAAGATTTTTAATAGACGGTTGGATCAAGCAAATCTGAATTATTTTAATTCAATCCCAACTGGACAGTGGTCCGAACCCATAACATCATTTAATATAAATGCATCTTGAACCATATCTAATCCTTTTGCAGAAGCTAAAAAATAATCTAGTCTCCAACCAACGTTTTTTGCTCTGGAATTAAACCTGTAACTCCACCACGAGTATTTTATTTCTTCTGGATAAAAATAACGAAAGGTATCTGTGTATCCATTGGTAATAAAGTTACTCATCCCATCAATTTCGGTTTGTGTATATCCAGGAGTTTTATTAAAGTTAGATTTTGGGTTTTTTAAATCAATGGGTTGGTGGGCTACATTTAAATCACCACATAAAAAGACTGGTTTTTCTTTTTCTTTGTTTTTTATAAAATTTAAAAGATCCTTATCCCATCTCGCTCTATATTCCAATCGATGCAAACCACTTCCGCTATTTGGGACATAAGTAGTTATATAAAAAAAATTTTCATACTCTGCACAGATTAATCTTCCTTCTTGATCGTGTTCTTCAATACCCAATCCGTAAGTAACTTTGATAGGTTCTTTTTTAGATAAAATAGCTGTTCCGCTATATCCTTTTTTGACCGCACTTGAACAGTAAATATGGTAACCTGTGACATTTTTCAAAGCTTCTACTACTTGGTCGTCCTGAGCTTTTGTTTCTTGAAATCCGATAATATCAGCGTTTATATACTCTAAAATATCAGAAAGACCTTTTTTTTCTACTGCTCTAATTCCGTTTAAATTCCAGGAAACTAATTTCATTTTATTTTTTTTTAAATAATATATATCATGAATGTATAAATTCTTTTTTAATCAGGTATTTTAGCCGCTTATTAATTTTTATATATGAAATTTAAAGACTACAATTTTAATAATAAAAGAGCTCTAGTAAGAGTAGATTTTAATGTTCCTCTGGATAGTCAGGGTATAGTTACAGATGATACTAGAATTAAAATGGCTATTCCAACTATTAATAAAATCATTAACGATGGTGGAAGTGTGGTTTTAATGTCTCATTTAGGTAGACCAAAAGATGCACCAAGTCCAGAGTTTTCTTTGAAACAAATAGTAGGCTCTTTAGAATCTCTTCTAGATAGAAAAATAATTTTTATTTCTGATTGTATAAGTGATAGTTCTTTGGAGACTACCAAAAACCTTCAAAATGGATCGGTTGTTTTACTAGAAAATTTAAGATTTTATAAAGAGGAGAAACTTGGGGATAAAGATTTTGCATCGAAATTGGCCAACCATGCAGATGTATATGTAAACGATGCTTTTGGTACTGCACACAGAGCACATGCTTCAACTTCTATAATTGCAGATTTTTTTCCAAACGATAAGATGTTTGGCTTTCTTATAGAAAATGAAATTCTAGCTGTAGATAAAGTTTTAAATAGTAATTCTCACCCTCTTACGGCCATTGTTGGTGGTGCTAAAGTATCCTCCAAAATCACAATTATTTCTAAGTTATTAGACAAAGTAGACCATCTTATAATTGGTGGTGGAATGGCCTATACATTTATTAAAGCACAAAATGGTTCTATTGGAAAATCTTTGGTAGAAGATCAGTATTTGGATCTTGCTTTGGAAATATTACAAGAAGCAAAATATAACGGAGTTCAAATTCATCTTCCTTCAGACTCTTTATGCTGTAAAGACTTCAGCAATGAGTTGCCTACAAAGGTTAGACCAATCAACCAAATTCCAAAAGATGAAATGGGATTAGATATTGGTCCAGAATCTATAAAGGCATTTAATGAGGTGATAGTAAATTCTTCTTTAATCCTTTGGAATGGTCCAATGGGAGTATTTGAAATGTCTAATTTCCAAAATGGAACAGGTTCCATTGCACATTCTATTGTTAAAGCCACAGAAAACAAGGCCTTTTCTTTAATAGGTGGTGGAGATAGTGTCGCTGCGATTAATCTTTTTAAATTAGGCAATAAAGTAAGTCATGTATCTACTGGTGGAGGTGCAATGCTAGAATATCTTGAAGGAAAACAACTTCCTGGAATAGAGGCAATTAATAAATGATTTTGAGAATATTATTTATTATACATCTACTTTTATTTTTTATCTCCTGTGATAATTCTAAAGATAAATGGGTAAACAATACTATTTTACTTGAGAAAAATATATTGGCAGCAAGCTCTATCAATATAAGGAGCATTCTAGATAAATCTGACTTAGAGAACATTGAAAATATACCTTACGAGCAACAAATAATTTTTGATGCTTTTAAATCTTCTTTTAATAGTCAAAATTTAGGTTTTGACATGGATTCTCCACAAAAATTATTTATTGTTTCTCAAGAAAATAAATTTAATGCAGCTGCTTTTTTAGTAGGAGATATTACCGATGAAAATACTTTTAAAGAAACCATTAAAAGCTATTTAGCTGCAGATGGTTTTGTGGGAGAAAATCCAACCATTTGCTTTTCTAAAAAGTACAATGTAACTATTGGATTTAATAGTACCCATTTTTTGATAGGTTTTTCATTAGATAAGAATTTTACAACAGATAAAATAAATTCTTATTTCCACTCCAAACCTGTAAATAGTAATAACCAACTTTTGTCTGAGTTTCTAAATAAAACCGACGACTATTCGTTTTACATATCAAATTCAAATTTGGTAGAATTTATTAATTCTATAAAAATTCCATTTATTAAATCTCAGATCTCCAATAAACTAAATATAAATTTGTTGACAGAAGATTTTATCCTAGATCTAAATTTTTTGAACGGAAAAATTGTTGCCAATACTCAATACTCTTCAAGTTCCTTTGATACAAATAGTTTTAGTCCGGTAGATAAGAAATACAAAAACTTCTTAACCAATAACGATTCTTTATTGTCCTTTGGATTTGCAAATATTCCTCTTTACAATCTAGAAAAATATTTAAATCAGATAATTAAGTCTACTTGGGATATGGAAAATAATCAAAGTAGATTGGATTTAAGGAAGATTCTTCCTGCATTGGACGGAAGTATGTCTTTCTCATTAAATAAGCCCTTAAATTCCTTGATTTCTAAAGATTCCAGCAGGTCAAAGAAAGATAAAAACAATTATTCCATTCAAAATCCTAAATCAAATGAAAGGGAAGTGGAAAGCGAGGAAAATTGGGACGACGATGATTTTTTTCAAGAAGAAGAGGAATTCACCCAGAATTCTACTATTTCAACGCCATATAATATTAGTCTGGGTATTAAAGAAAAACAAATTTTAAAAGACGTCCTACAAAAAAACAATTTGAAGCTAAAAGAAGATGAATTATTTAATATTAATAATACAATTTTACTTTACAAAAACAATGTTTTACACTTATCAAATAATTTACAATTGTTAGAATCCATTCTTAAAGAAGAAACTAAACCTTATTCAAAAATTAAAGAATCCCATTTC
>CALKFX010000193.1 GCA_938084875.1 uncultured Flavobacteriales bacterium
CATACTATTATTAAATGATATTGAAGATAATAAAAGTAAGGTTTATGGAAGTATTTTTGCAGATGCTTTCAATGATACTAGTTACCTATTAAATGATTCTGTAAACAAAATAGATTCAATTTTACCAACCTTACTTAAAAGGGGAGATGACTGGAGTCATTTGTTGGATAAATTATCTGAGAAAAAAAAGAATTTAATTGTAATAACTTCGAATCAAGTTCCATTTTTAACCTACGCGTTTAATAAAATAATAGAATTTTCTAATTCCCAAGAGCATTACAAATCTGATTTTGAAATTTTTGGTTTTGAAGATTTATATAGAATTAAGACTATTGATGTTATATACAAAAACAAATTTAATTTACATTTTGTTTCCAAAGGAATACTCGATTTTAATTCTTTTAGAATAGTAGAGTTTAAAAATAAATACAGAGAAATTTTTTCTGCAGAGCCCACCAAATATTCTTACTTGGGATACGATATTGTAAAATCCATTTTTATGAAAATTTACCCAGATAAATTAAATGCTGAAAGTTATTATCAAGGATTGCTCAATGATGTGTTTTATAATAGAATTGATTTGGGTAGCGGCTCTGAAAATAATCTAGTTAAGTTTTACAGGATAGAAGATTACAACTTAATTCAAATTCCTCAAGATTGAAGAAATTAAAATACATTCTGGTAACTTCATTTCTTTTTTTTGTGGTCTATTTGATTTTTCCATTTTTAAATCTATTTATTAATATGGAAAAAAAAGAAATACTTTCCGATAGCAATAAAGTTATTTTAAAAATTCAAGAAGATTTATCCTTCTCAGAAATTGGAGATTATTTAGTTGAAAAAGATTTTTTATTAAGTTCCAAAACAATCAACCAACTTATTGAGTTTAAAAACTTAGAAAATAATATACTTAAAAAGGGAAAATATACAATTCAAAGAAAATGGTCTACTAACAAATTAGTCAATCAGCTATTTCTAATGAGGAATCAACACGTTATAGATTTATATATTCCCTCAGTTAGAAATTTAGAGATATTGTGTGGAAGACTTTCTTCGCAATTAGAAATAGATTCTTCTAAACTATTAAATCTTTTTCAAGATCAAAATATTCAAGAAAAATTTGGTTTTAATTCCTATACTTTCTCTTCAATGGTAATTCCTAATACCTATGAAGTATTTTCAAATGTTTCTGAAAATAAGTTAATCGAATTTATTGCTAGCAAATACAAAATTTTTTGGAATTCAGAAAGAATTGCTAAAGCCAAAGCATTAGGATACAATCAATCTGAAATTACTACTCTTGCATCTATTGTGCAAATGGAACAGCAGATAAAATTTGACGAACATTCTAAGATTGCAGGTCTTTATATAAATAGACTTAAAAGCAATATGAAACTTCAAGCAGATCCAACAGTCAAGTTTGCTTTGAATATGCCCAATTTAAGAAGATTGTATTACAAACATTTGGAAGTAGACTCTCCTTACAATACCTATAAATACAAGGGTTTGCCACCCGGACCAATTTGTATTGTAGATCCTAGAGTAATTGATGCAGTTTTAAATTATTCTAGACACGATTATATTTTTATGTGTGCCAAGCCATCTTATTCTGGATATCATAATTTTTCTTCTACCAATAAAGAACATGAAAAATATAAAAAAATGTATACTACTTGGTTATCTCAAGAGAAAATTAATTAATTAAAAGTCCAATTACAAGACTTATAAAACTACATCCGAAACAACTAATTGCTAATACTTTAAGCTGACTGTCTAGTAATTTCATGTCTTGATATTTGTTCAATAGTTTTAGATGCCTCACCACAAATACTTGAGGAAAAATAGAAAATAGGTAGTAATAATTTTCTGTGTAAAGGACGATTGTAATAAGTGAAATAATTGCTATAAATAGTAATAAGAAATGATATTTTTTAGACTTATTTATTCCCATTTTTACAACTAAAGTTACTTTGTTATTTTTTTTATCATTTTCATAATCCCTCATGTTGTTTAGATTGAGAACTCCACAACTCATAAGTCCAGTAAATAATGCGCCAGGAACAGTTGTCCAGTGAAAGTTTTTAGTGAATAAATAATAACTTCCAATTACTCCTACCATTCCAAAGAAAATAAAAACCGATAAATCTCCATAGGCCTTATAACCATAAGCAGATTTACCAACAGTATATTTTATAGCAGCTATAATTGAGCCAATTCCAATAAATAGAAAGATTAATATTTTAAATATGTCATTCTGAAATACACTAAAAATTAGATAAAGTCCAACTATTAAAGTAATGATACTTAATAATATAATTGCCAACTTCATTTGGGATTTAGAGATTTTTCCAGATTGTACCATTCTCTGTTCTCCAGTTCTATTTTTATCAGCTCCATTTACTGCATCTCCATAATCGTTGGCAAAATTAGATAATATTTGAAGTAATAGAGTAGTAGTAAGCGTAAGAAAAAGCACTTTAAAGGATAATTCTAAATGGTTTATTATCACTAATGAAGAAGATAATAGAATACAAGAAAATGCTAAAGGGAGTGTTCTTAATCTCGCTGCTTTAATCCAATATTTAATTTTCACATCCTAAAAATATTATCTTTTTCTTTCCCCAGGGTTATTGTGTTGCTTTTTTCTCTCAGATTGTATTTTTTTAAATTCTTTACTAGCTTGGTA
>CALKFX010000194.1 GCA_938084875.1 uncultured Flavobacteriales bacterium
ACTGGGATATCATCATCCTAAGTATATTAAAGTAATTGAAGAATTTAAAGGCAATTCTTGAAATTGGATGCTAAACAATTACATATAGAGCTATTTTCAGAAGAATATGATAAAATGTCTGATTCTATTTTAGATGCTAAGGAAAGAGCTAAAGGTATAAATCCCATGTCAAAAGAATACCAACAAAAAGTTGCTAAAAAAAGAAAAAATCTTGGAGTAAGTCCATTATCTAATTCTGGAGAAAGTGTAGATGATTCATCTTGGGAGCTATGTAAAGAAGAGTGTGAGGCAAGAAAAAATAAATTAAAAACTTTAAAAACTGAACTAATTGAAAAATATATAACGAAAATTAAAAAAAATAAAGAAAAAATGATTGAAGACCATTATAAAGCAGTTTTAGAACTAAGAAATAGTAATTCAGATAATAAACCCTAACAAGATTTTATAAGGTCTCTTTTAAAAAACGGTTTATAAATTACTTACTAATTAATTTATGAATAGCTATTCCACAGGCAACTGAAACATTTAAGGAGGCAATACTTCCAGTCATTGGTATTTTAAAATTCACATCAGAAGCTTTTATTAAATTCGAGTCAACTCCATCTTGTTCACTCCCCATAATTAAAGCTTTAGGACCAGAACTTTCCACCTTGTTTATAAATGTGTCAGATTTCTCTGTACAAGCAAATATTTTAAGTCCACAACCCTTTAAAAAATCTAGTGCAGCATTTAAACTAGTAACCTTGCAAACAGGAATTTTAAATAATGCACCAGCAGATGTTTTTATAGCGTCATTGGTAACTAAGGCCGAATCCTTGCTAGGAATTACAATGGCATGTACACCGAAACATTCGGCAGTTCTAGCAATTGCACCAAAGTTTCTTACGTCTTTCACCCTATCTAAAATTAATATAAAAGGATCTTCTCCTTTTTCATAAACTTGCTGAACCAACCAATCTATTTGATGGTAAGTAACTGGTGAAATCATAGCGATAACCCCTTGGTGATTTTTTTTCACCATATGGTTTAGCTTTTGAACCGGAACTTTCTGAACTACAATATTTTCTTTATGTACAAGAACTAATAACTCTTTTATTAACTCTCCAGTTAACCCTTTTTGTAAAAGAATTTTATTGATTGTTTTGCCTTGTTTTATGGCTTCTATAACTGATCTAATTCCAAAGGTTAAATCTTCTGTAATTGTTTTGTTCATTTTAATAAATATACTTTTCCGTTTCTCCAGCTATCCACAGCTCTATACCATGGATTTTTATAAGCGTAATTCCTTTTTAATATAAAATCATTGGTAGTAAATGGGTTCATTTTATTTTCAAAAATAAACTTCAAAGAGTTCATATTATTTTCATCTCCATAAATCCAAGTTTCAGCATTTCTATTATTTGTTACATAACTTGGAGGACCAAAAATAATACTAATTAATCCTCTATCTGTTTTCCAACCCTCTAAATGACAAGAAAATAATTTATTTGCAAATTCAACTCTTGAATAATAAATTCTAATAAGGTTTCTAGCTCTTTCTTTAGATGAAGCCTTGGAAAGCCAGTATTGATCAACTGCTAGCTTTGAATCAGAACTGGAAACTAATGAAGAAAACTCTTCTTTAGTGGTTAAATACCTTAAAGGAGGAATCAATTGGTCGGCATTGGTTAAATTTGGATAACCCTCTTGAAAATTAAATAATGTAAAACCTTGGCTACTCAATGTATCCAACTGAAAAAAAACAAATCCCTCATCTGGAAGTAGGTAAGATATTAATTTTTGAGAATTGAAATTAAGCTCCTTACAAACAGAATTAGTGCTATTAAATATTGGCTGATAAGACTTGCTAAATGGTGGTGGAGAGAGCGGGAAAGAAGCATTGATGTTTTTTGCATATAGTTTTTGAATATTAAATTCACTTTGTATAAAAATAGATTGTCCTTTAAAAAAGAAATCATTGTACAAAAGCTGATTATTGGCGTCCTTAATAATATAAAATTGCCTGTTGTAGTCATTTAATTTGTCAATTTTAATGGTTTTATAAAACTCTCTATTTCTATTAACATCTACAACTTTTAAATCTATAAACCCTTTCTTAGATTTTGGAAAAAGGAAACTGAAGTTAGTGTCAATTTTAAGTTTTTTATCTTTTAAATACTTGTCTGATATTACTAAAGAACCCGAATCAATAACTTCCTTTCGATTTTCATTGTAAGCTATAAATTGTAATTTTATTTTGGAACTAAATTTCTCACTTACATTTACCCTTGAATATAGTATATCTTCTGTGAAAATCTGAAAATATAATTTGGAGTTAGTTTCAGAATCATGGTAAATTAAAAATTGAGGATGTAGGGAATTTTTATTGTCTTGAAAAGAATAATTTACTGGTTTAGCTACAGAACAGGCTAATAATAGCAATGAAAAAAATATATAAATAAAAATATTTTGTTTCATGGTGTAAAAGCTCAACGCAAAATTGTTGAGGAGAATATTAAATTACTATGATTTAAAGATCTGTCAATTAATAAAATTGAATATTTAATACTATCAGAGTGGTTAGATATTGGGTTAAAGTAAAAAGGCTCTAAGATTACTTCAATTTCTCCTTTCAGAGCTTTATTCTGACCAACAGGCGTCATATTTCCTATTCTGTAACTGTAGGTTATTGAATCTGCAAATGGAGAATTATTCCCTTGTGGATCAGCGGTAGCTCTAACCCACTCTCCATCCATCATTTCATAATAATTAATATAACAATTGTAATAATAAAAACTCCCTGGGTCAAAAGGAGCATCCAACAGATTCTGTTCTAAACCAATATTTCCATCGCCATCTGTAAACGAAAAAGTTAACTTTCCAGAATCTGACAAACTCTCAAAACTCAAATATTCAAGAATTGGCTCATTTGGATAGGACTCTGGTTTGAGACAAGAAATTAAACACATGGATAAGAAAACAATAACTATTTTTAACTTAGATATTATCATAATTTAAATTTAAGCTATTTAGTTATATTTTGAGGCTGTCTAAAAGAATATTTAACATATCTAACGAAGATGAATTCAATTCTATTGCACTGGAAGTATTTGATTTTCAATACAAAAACATAACAGTTTACAAAAAATATGTTGACTTAGTTAAAAGTCAAACAAAGTCAATAAACGACTACAAAGAAATTCCATTTCTGCCAATTGACTTTTTTAAAAGCAACCATATTATTGCAGACAACTCCAAAATAGAAAAAACTTTTCTGAGTAGCGGAACATCCAACACAATTAGAAGTAAACATTTAGTAAAAGATTTAAAATTATATGAGCAGACTTTTAGTGCTGGTTACAAACATTTTTATAGTGACCCAAAAGAGTGGACAATATTGGCATTATTACCATCTTATCTAGATCAAGGAGACAGCTCATTAATTTATATGGTCAACAACTTCATAAAAAAAAGTGAAAATCCAGAAAGCAATTACATCAACTATGATTTAGATGTATTGAAGAATTTAATTTTAAAACTGAAAAATAAAAATGTTCTGCTTATTGGAGTTAGTTATGCACTTTTAGAGCTTTCAGAACTAGACTCATTCAATTTAGAAAACTGGGTAATAATGGAAACAGGTGGAATGAAGGGCAGAAGAAAAGAAATGGTTAGACAAGAACTACACCAGCAACTTAAAAAAGCTTTTAATGTAGATGCCATTCATAGCGAATATGGGATGACAGAATTATTGTCTCAAGCCTATTCCAAAAAAAATGGAATATTTAAAACACCACCTTGGATGAAGTTTATAATTAGAGATTTTGAAGATCCATATTCATTGGCTAAAATCAATTCTAGTGGTGGAATCAATATTATAGACCTAGCTAATATTTACAGCTGTTCTTTTATTGAAACCCAAGACATTGGAAAAGAAGTTGAAAAAGATAGTTTTGAGATTTTAGGAAGGTTTGACCAGTCGGAAGTAAGAGGATGTAATCTGCTTTCTTTTTAGCTTACTAGAATTATGAAATAATTTTTCTTTCCTCTTTGCAATAAAAGATACTTATCGTCAATTAAATCATCTTTAGTTATAATAGTGTCCAAATCTACCTTTGCCTTAT
>CALKFX010000195.1 GCA_938084875.1 uncultured Flavobacteriales bacterium
CATATTAACTGGCCAAGTGACAATACCGATTTCATGAGCAATGTAAGAGAAATAGGCGATAGATATTCATACAGTTTTTACGACCAGAATCATCCTTATTTTATTGCTGAAGACGATTACAATGCTCAAATGGCTTTTGAAGATTCAATAGGTCTTAATAACTGGACTTCTAATTTTAACGATAGATACCTTTATAGAAACCAACAACTAGCAACTGTAATTGGTGTTTCTGGAATTGCCCCTATTGGGAAAAAAGCAAGCTTTATATTTGATTCTATGATTTTTATTGCTGATAAGCCGAAAGTAAATTACACTCCTAAGGAAAAAGAAATTATTTATGAGAGATACAATAATGCTACAGGTAATACGCAATTAACAAGTTTTAATGCGGTGTATGGAGAGGGAGTAATTAGCCCTGAAACAAGTAGAAATATTACCTTCATATTGATGCCAGCTATGAGGTTCAATCAGTCTTATGAAAAAGCATTTCAAGTTGCCTTAGCTGGATTCATTAATTACGATGAAATAAACGGGCTAAATTCTGCTCCGGTTCCAATGATTTCTTGGCTTAGAAAGTTTTAGTTTTTTAATAGTTCTAATCTTAATAAGTTCAAAACAGAGAGTGATGAAACATGGATGTTTCTTTCTCTATTGTAACCTAAATTTAATTTTTTAGAAATCACTTTATCTTTATTAGCCACAGCTATCCACACAGTTCCAACTGGTTTTTCAGTGGTTCCTCCACTTGGACCAGCAATTCCAGAAGTTGAAATTCCAAAGTCAGAATTAAATTTTAATCTAACATTTTCTGCCATTTGCTCCACCACCTGTTGGCTTACTGCACCATATTTTTCAATGTTTTGTTCATTTACATCTAATAATTCTGATTTTGATTGATTGGTATAAGAAATAATACTTCCATTAAAAAAAGAAGAGCTTCCACTTAAACTTGTAAGCATTTTAGAAACATTCCCACCTGTACAACTTTCAGCTGTTGAAAGGGTTTGATTTTTCTCTTTTAGTAATTCCCCAACTACACCTTCCATAGAGGCATTCCCAAAACCATATATTTGATCTGGAATTAGCTTAATCAATTCTGATATGTAATAATTTAATTTTTCTTCAGATGAAGCTTTGTTTTTTCCTATAATTGAAATTCTCAATTTAACGATTCCTGGAGATGGCAAGTAGGCAAGTTTTAAGTCGTCTTTAATCAAATTATTTTCCCAGGATTTTATTACCTCCGCTAAAAAGGATTCTCCCATTCCGTGGGTTCTTACTGTTCTATTAATTACTACACTACCTCCACCTTTAAGAGCTAATAATTTGGTAAAAACATGGTCTTTCATAATTCCTTTCATTTCGTAAGGTACTCCTGGCAAGGAAATAAAAATTACTCCGTTTTTTTCAAACCACATTCCACTAGCAGATCCCCTACTGTTGGGTAAAACTTGACAAGCTTTTGGGATAAGAGCTTGGTCTTTATTGGTCTGTAAAATTGGAAGATTTCTATTAGTAAAATAATCAATTATATTTTGTTCAATTTCTTTATCAAGTTCTAAAGTAGTATTAAAATACTCCGCTAAGGTATGCTTAGTAATATCATCATTGGTAGGTCCAAGACCTCCCGTAATTAAAACAATATCAGATCTATTTTCCGCTTGATTAAGGGCATTAACAATATCTTTTTTTTGATCTGAAATAACCAAGCCATGTGCTATTGTAAAACCAAGATTATTTAGTTGCTCTCCAAGCCAAGAAGCATTGGTGTTAATTGTTTGACCAATTAACAATTCATCTCCTACAGAAATTAATTCACACTTCATTCTGTTAAATTAAAATTAAGTTTTCATTTTTAAGAATTAGTTTGGCAAAATTTTTGATACTTTAACATTAAATAATAATTTATGAATAGTAATATTAAATTTTCTTTGCTAATAACATGTGCAATTTTCATACTTCCCCATTGTATTGGACAGATAAATATCAATAAGATATCCAATAAAGTAAAAGCTCAAATCCCGACTCAAAATAAAGAATTATCTAATGCTTTGAGCAATGAACAAGTTATTAAAGGTCTTAAAGAAGCTTTAAATATTGGCATAAAAAAAGGTTCTGAGCAAGCTTCTTCAATTGGAGGATTTCTAAAAAATGATTTAATAAGAATACCATTTCCGCCAGAAGCAAAAGCTGTAAGAGATAAAGCTATGCAGTGGGGTTTAGATACAAAAGTGGAAAAATTTGAAAGAACTCTTAATGAAGCAGCAGAAGAAGCTTGTAAAACAGCTGCACCTATTTTTTTAAATGCAATTAAAAATATGTCGGTAATTGATGGTTTTAAAATACTAAAAGGAAGTGATAATGCAGCAACTAATTATTTAAAAGAACAAACCAATACCCAACTATATAAGTTATTTTTACCAGAAGTAAAAATGGCAATTGAAAAAGTAAAACTAACTGCTTATTGGGAACCTCTTGTAAAAAAATACAATCAATCCACTAGAATTTCGGGAAAAGAATCTATTGAAACGGATTTAAATAAATATGTTACAGAGAGAGCAATTCTTGGACTATTTAAATTGGTAGCAATTCAAGAAAAGGAAATAAGAAAAAATCCATTGAAAAGAACCTCAGATATTTTGAAAAAAGTTTTCAGTAGTTTAGACCCTTGAGAAGTTATTTTTTCTAAATTTAGTTAATGCTCCAAGAAGCTAATACAAACTATAAAGCTATTCCCCCAACTGAGCTTATTATTACTGAGGAAGGAAGAATTTATCATTTGGACTTGAAACCCAATGAAATTGGTCAAACAATTATTTTGGTGGGTGACCAGGAAAGAGTTCCAACTATATCAAAATATTTTGACAGAATAGAATTTAAGAGAAGTAAGAGAGAATTTGTAACTCATACTGGACTTATTAACAATAAGCGAGTCTCAGTAATTTCCACAGGAATTGGTTGTGACAATATAGATATTGTAATTAATGAACTGGACGCTCTAGTAAATATAGATTTTTATAAAAAAAATATTAAAAGAAAACACACCTCCCTAGACATAATAAGAATAGGAACATGTGGTGCTTTACAAAATGAAATTCCTGTAGACACTTTTGTTTTATCTACTTTTGGACTTGGTTTTGATGGATTACTGTCGTTTTACAAACCAGTGTTTGAACCTGAAGAAAAAGCACTTCAAAAAGCATTTTTACAACAGACTCCTTGGCCAAATGATGCTAACAAACCTTACTTTGTAAAGGGAAGTGAATTACTAGCAAGTAAAATCGGGAGGGGAATGTATAAAGGAATTACTGCAACT
Source organism: uncultured Flavobacteriales bacterium (assembly GCA_938084875.1). GTDB lineage: Bacteria > Bacteroidota > Bacteroidia > Flavobacteriales_D > Parvicellaceae > MED-G20. The sequence continues at coordinate 3,317 of CALKFX010000195.1, forward strand.
GCAAATGGATTTTATGGGCCTCAGGGTAGAAGATTAAGATTGAATACTAGGGTTCCAGATATGAACGAATTTCTTAAAAGGTTTGAACATAAAAATCATAAAATTTTAAACTTTGAAATGGAAACATCTGCTTTGTATGGATTGAGTGCTTTACTCGGACATCAATCATGCACAGTTTGTGCAGTGATAGGAAATAGATTTAGCAATACGTTTTCGGAAGACTATAAGAAAACAGTTGCAAACTTGGTAGAGAAAGTACTGAAAAGAATTTAAATCTAAGTTCTGAAAACTTTTATAGAAAAATAGCGTACAAATAGAAAGATTTAATTCTTTGTATGAAAAGTAGAAATGAAATAGATGCATTGGTTAGCTTACTTGACGATCCTGATGAAATGATTTTTAAACAGATTAAAAGTCAACTATTAGAACTTGGTCCAGATTGTATTCCTTTCTTAGAAAAAGCAAATTTTGAAAATAAGTACGGTCCAGTATTTAAATCCAGAATAAGTGGAATAACTCATGAAATAAGCCTTTCAAAAATTTTAAAGGAACACAAAGATTGGATTCATCATCCTGTAAACTTAATTGATGGAGTCAATCAAATTGATCAATACTTTTTTCCAAATATTACAAAATCTTACATTCAAAACGAATTAAGTACGATAGCATCAGATATTTCCAAACATTTATCTGACAGTATGAGTCCAATTGAAAAAGTAAGTGTTATTAATGATGTTTTATACGACAATTATAATTTTAAAGGAGATAAAAAAAATTATCATTCGCCTGAAAACTCTTCTTTTGGGAAACTATTACAAACTAAAAAAGGAAACCCTTTAACAAATTCTATTCTGTATGTTGAGATTGCTAGACTTTTAAACTTGCCTATAATGGGAATAAATTTACCTAATCA
>CALKFX010000196.1 GCA_938084875.1 uncultured Flavobacteriales bacterium
ATAAACGGTTATTTAACTTTACCTAAGGGTTACAATATGGAAAATGCTAAAAATTTACCTGTTGTAATTAACCCTCATGGTGGCCCTTGGGCAAGAGACAGTTGGGGTTTTAACCCTGAAACACAGTTTTTGGCTAATAGAGGATATGCTGTTTTACAAATGAACTTTAGAGGCTCTACAGGGTATGGTCGTAAGTTCTTTGAAGCATCTTTCAAAAAATGGGGCAGAGAAATGCAAGACGATATTACAGATGGTACACAGTGGTTAATTGACAAAGGAATAGCAGACAGCACTAGAATTGCAATTTATGGTGGCAGTTATGGCGGTTATGCTACTCTTATGGGCCTTGTAAAAGAACCAAAAATGTATGCCGCTGGGGTAGACTATGTTGGTGTTTCAAACATGTTTACTTTCATGAAAACCATTCCTCCTTACTGGGAGCCAATGCTAGAGATGATGTATGAAATGGTTGGTGATGTAGAAAAAGATAGCACTATGCTAAGAGAAGTTTCTCCTGTTTTTCATGTTGATAAAATTAAAGCTCCACTTTTTATTGCTCAGGGAGCCAACGACCCAAGGGTAAATGTAGATGAGTCAGATCAAATGGTTAAAGCTATGAAGGAAAAAGGCGTGGAAGTTGAATATCTAGTAAAAAATGATGAAGGACATGGCTTTAGAAACGAAGAAAATAGATTTGAGTTCTATAGAGCAATGGAAAAATTTCTTTCCCTACAACTTTCAAAATAGGCTAATATTTAACAACTCCCAATAAAGAAAATAGGGAATCCCTATTTTGGAAATAGTTGAATTACCCCGTTTCCATCAATCTGAGCAAACCCTAAATAGCCTTTATATTTGGCTCCAGGACATTTATATGTAGTAAAGTTTACAGAACCATTTTTAGAAGAAGAGTGTTTCATTATTTTATTGTATTCGCAAGTGCTTTTTATTTCAGAAACAATCTGATCGTAATAACATGGTTTGGCTTTAGCTCGTTTTCTAGAATATTCTAAATTACTTTGCTCAAAATAGAATTCTCCGCTAAGAGTTGTAAACTCTGCCCAGTCTGTAGCTTCCATTTTGTCTTTGGATAAGCCTTTGCCGTAATAAAGTTTTTCAGATGTAGAATTGCCTTCAGAATAACCTTTTTCAATAACTGTTTTTAAAAATAAATCTTGATTTTTAATTTTAATAATATCACTAAAGGTAAGTTTATCCTGGGCCATTAGGAGGGAAGGAAGTATTAATAGAAGGGAAAATATTTTTTTCATTTCAGTAATTTTCATAAATCTACAAAAATCCAACAAACAATTATTAAAATTAAATGAAGAAAACTTGTGCTGTATAATAGATTATTAATCCTAAAAAGAAAGGGTAACCTATAAAGAGCCATAAAAAATCAATTACTTTCATATTTTTTAACCATATGTTTTTTTTAATGTTCATTAACAAATCGTACCAAGTCATTATAGAAAAAAATTGAATAATAGCATTCAATATAATTGCGAAAAAAAGCAGGAAAAATCCCGCTAGAATTAGATTGATAAAATTCATTTATGGTCTAAATATTAAAAGAAATATACTCACAAGAGATGCCATCAAAAGTGGAACTAGAATTAACAATGGGACAGTTGCTGAGAATTCCCAACTATAGGTAGACCAAGATAAGGCAATTGTTTCAAGACATGAAGCAAGGAGCACTACGTCATATAGCTTTTTCTCCTTAACTGGGTTTGAAGAAGCAAGGAGTGCCCCAATTCCATTTACAGAAATAAGGGCAGCACCTAAATTTCGTAGCCAGGCTATGTTTTCAAAATTTGCACCCTCTAGTTCGGCATACAAATAAGGGTTAATAAAGAATATAAAACCCATCAATAAACTTGACCAACCACAAACTTTTAGTGTACGTATGGTCCAAATCAATGTTTTATGAAATTTCCATGGGTAATTTCAGTGCCATCGTTGTAAAAGTGTTTTCCAGAAACGACGTAACCATTTTCCATTATTTGTTCAGACCATTTATGGCCACTTTTGTACCACTCTGTTCTTAATCCATGCATAGCACCATTTTTATAATTGACTTCAAGTTTTATATTCCCATTATGGTACCACTCTTTAATAAGTCCGTCAAGATTATTTTTAACATAATGACCCTCTTTTAACAATTGTCCTTTGTCATCCCAATATCTAAACTCCCCATCTTTAAAGCCATTGCTGTATGATATTTCGTCTTTAAGGTTGCCACTTCTAAACCATTCTTTGTGAATGCCATCTCTTAACCCATTTTTAAAAGTGCCTATTTCTCCGTGTTCATTATAAACTATTCCAGAAATCTTATGCATGTCCTTTTTAAGAAACATAGTATCGTGGTCCATGGTAACTTCTTTTTCTGGATAACGCTGCTGACTAAGGCAGTTAAAAGTCAAGCATAAAATAAATACTATAAAAAAGTAGATAGATTTCATATTACTAAAATAAAATGATTCATTAAATTAACAAATACTATTCCAATTTAAAGTTGAATTATAAAATATTAATCATAAATAATATCATTGATCTTTATTCTCAGCTATTTTACTGTAAGATTTAATTGCTTTAAAATAAAGAAACATCGCTACAATAAGTAATAAATGTCCAAAGTCATTTTTATCAAACCAAGGATGGAGATTAATTTTAAAACGTATAAATATCCCTGAGGGAATTAACAGCAGAACTCCATAAATCATAAAAACAAAGTTTTTATCTATTTCTTTTCTGTATTTATTTCCTAGAATAGCAAGAGAAAAAACAAATCCTATTGCCGAATTAATTGCGGGTATTCTTAGGCCAATAGAATGATCTTTAGACATATCAATAGCGTAAAAAACACCGAGTTCTAAAATTAATGCAAGAACTAATTTAAAGAGGCTCAAATTCTTCCAAATTACTTTTGAGCTAGACTTTAACAAGCTTAACATTGCTCTTTCGACAAAGAAAACACAGAAAATTCCTAGTATCCAGGGTAAATATTTGCCATTAAAGCCCCAATATTTGAACATTAGATGCCCGATTCCACCAAGAAACATATCAATTCCAAATAGCAAATAGAAATATCTCCAATTTTCAAAAAACTCTGAAGAGGAACTAAATTTTTTGGTTTTTGAAGCTAGTAATAATGCTACTATTAGTATTATACTGTCGCCGATAAATGCATTGGGTTCTACTAGGTCAAAGCCAAATAAAGAAATTTCTATTTTATCAAAATCTTTTCCAATAAGCACCTTTACTCACTTTTATCTTTGAATTTATCCAAGTTGCTCAAAATTATTTTTTCTACCAAAATGGGAAATCTTGCTTGAAGAAACTTATTTAATTTTCCAATAGGTGTAAGAGTAGTAATAAATTTTCTTTTTTGAATATTATTAATTACTTTTTCAGCTACTCTTTGAGTGGAATCAACTTTGGAAGAATCTCTATTTTTTAAAACTATTTTAGTTCCATCTGATGAAATAGTTTCTTTATTGTGTTCAATTTGAGTGATGCCAACTAGGATTAAACCAACATGAATATTATTCTGCTTTTCTTCAATTCTGATAGATTCGGCAATAGCTCTTAAAGCCATTTTTGAAGAACTGTAAGCAGACAAATAGGGCAATCCTCTAATCCCTGCAAGACTAGAAATAAATACTAGACTTCCTTGAGTTTTCCTAAGCTCTTTTAAAGCTGGAATTGTAGGATTAATAGCTCCTAAGACATTGCTTTCAAATACGGTTTTATAAACCTCTGGATTTAAATCTGCAACATTTCCTCTCATAGAAACACCAACATTATTAATCAAAATATCCAATTTGCCAAACATCTTCAGGGCTTGACTGACCATATCTTTGGATTGATTAGCAATAGAAACATCACAACAAACAGAAATGACGTTGTTGTGAATTTTTTTAAGCTCTTTAGTGGCCTGTTCTAACCTTGAAGAGTCTCTTCCATTTAAAACTATAGACACCCCTTTTTTAGCCAACTCAATAGCTATGGCCTTACCTATTCCTCTGCTAGAACCTGTAACTATTGCAACTTTTCCATCAAGACTATTCATTATTTTTGAAATTGCATGTCAGGATGAAATTTTAAAGCTGTAAATGTATTGGTCCAAGCAATTACAACATGAACAATAAATGCTATCCAAATAGTTCCAGAACTTATGGTTAATAAACATAAGGCAAAACCTAAGGGGATTGCTCCAATAGTTTCATCCAAGCCTTTTGGAATATGTGTTGCAGAATAGAGAGCAATATTTATAGCTATTGCTGGCCACATTCCTAGTGGCTCTATAAGAGGAATTAATAACACTCCTCTAAATAAAAATTCATATCCAAAAAGATATAAAAACCATCCTAAAGCATTAATAAAAAGCGTTTTTTTGGACCAAACTTTGGCCCTTATTTGAGGATAATTTGCAAGATTTTTTGGCTTCTGTGCGGATAAATAAGTCAAAGGAACTATAATGGCTGATAGAACAAAAATCCAAAAAAGAGAAAATAGAGAAGTTTCGTAAATTAAGGTTAATCCAAGATCTGCTAATGTTATTTCTGGTAAAAAAATTAAGCAGATAATTGTTGGAAATATTCCCATGAAAAAAAAACCAAAATATTTGGTGAAAAAAATATGTTTTAAAGATGCTTGATCATAATCGTACTTATTATAAAATATACTCTTTATTTTCTCTGACTTTGAAGTAAACCAATAAATAGAAAAAAAGACTAGTGTTAATAATATAGGTAAGCAGATTTTTAAATCTAAGGCTGTCCAAGTCCAATCTATAGTGAAATGGGTCATTTGAATTTTTTTTTATATAAAAGGTCTAAATAAAGACTATAAATGATGAAAACAAAATTATTAGTTAGAATATAATTACGAAATGAAATTATTGTGATTTAATTATTAAATACACAACCACAAATGAACATTACTAGTAGCTAACGACCTTGAATAGAAAGCTTGTCTATTAACTATTGTTGGGGTTTTTACGACCGTGATAGTTTTTTTCTTTTTTAGTGATTCTTTCATTTCATGCAACCTTATCGAATTTAAGGATGGGATACAGTTTTTGTTTAGCTAACCTTAACAATACGAGCAATTTAGCTAAACTAATGAATAAGCTTTTGAAGAAATGTTGAAACAGTTTGTAGACTATTTTTAGAAATTATTTTTCATTAAAAACTAAATATTATCCTTTTATTATTTCCCAAATTTTAGGCTCTCCATCAAAAAAAGAACAATCAACATCTCTTTTTTCTAAAAATTCAACAATTTGTTTTTTTAATGATCCTTCAATGGTATTAGGGCCATCGTAAATTAAAAAATCAAATGTTTTATCTTCTTTAGTTAACCTCTCTATTCTAAATACCTTTATTTTCTTACCAATTCTTAGTTCTAAACCAAGACCAATGCTATTGTTGTTGAAAATAAGTCCCTTTCTTTTAAATCTTTTGAATTCCATAAATGTTATAATTGAAAATATTGTTTGGAGAAAAAACAATAAAGAAAAAAGGATATGAGAGGCAACCATACCAAACATACCCTTTCAACTTAAACATCATTACGTGAATAACGATAAACAAAGTTAAACTAAAACAATTAGATATAGAAATTTAAACTAGTAGATGAAAATTTATTTTTAATATTTGAAAATTAATTAAAACTGTAAAAAAAGAGGTTTTTAGTGCTTTTTTTACGATTTCCGTCAAAAAATAGAGTTTTTTGATTGTTTTTATACATTATTTAAAATTTAAGGAAATCTAAAAAAGACGGGTTAAAGCTAAATAAAGTCTTGTTTTTAAAAAAATTGCTGATAATTGATTGCTTCTAAAAAGATATAGGCATTCAAAGTCATATAAAATAAAGCAGGTAATGAAATCCAAAGACTGTCTTTTAGTTTAATTCTAACTGCTAGCCCGAGAAACATTAACAAAGCAAGACCTAACGAAGAAATAACGAGAATTATTTTAAACTCAAGACCAACAAGAAGACCTGCAGCCCCTAAAAACTGCAATATAATTATGAATAGGCCCATTTTTTCAAGGTTAAACCTCTTGAATTCACTCTTCATATGAGGATTTATAAAGTAGGACAATACATAGGCAAAAAAAGACAAACTTGAAAAAAGTATGCAGAGGGTAGTACTATTTATGGTCATAAAAAAATTATGACATGGATAAATAAGCAATAAATCCACACAATATTAAAAGCACCAAAGATGGTAAGTGCTTAATAAAAGTATTCTTTATTTTGAAATGGAAAAACTGTGCTGACACCATGAAAAAACCCATAAGAACAGAAGAAACAAAAACCAAAGATGGAAACCAAATTCCAGTGATGAGTAAAGTAGATAGTGCAATCTTACTTACACCAACAAAATTTCTAGTTAAATCACTTAATCCAAAACTTTTAAATTCTGTAATTACATTGTGGTATCTAAAAACCCATACAAACGCAACAGAAAGTGCTACAGATACTTGTGCTAATTTCAATAAATCTTCCATCTTATTTTTTTTAAAGCAAATTTAAGTTTTTATTATGAAGTATTGCATGAAATTTCATCTACATTTTTTGGACTTTGTAAATATTCCAAGTAAAGTAAATTCTATAAAATTTGACTAAAATGAGGTGTTTTAACTCAATTTTTGACGATTTTTTGCTAAAAAACAACTTTTTTAAACTATTTAGATTTTTTAGTAAAAGGCTTATTAATATATCGATTTTATATATATTTAATATATAATAAGGTAAATTAAAAGGCCATGAAAAAAAACTTAATCTCGATAATATTTCTTTCTTTTTCTATTTTCAGCTATGGACAATGCAATGGAAGATATCAAACAGAAATATTTAATACCGTTTCTGTTTCTACAGTAAATTACTCAGATGTTTACAACGACTTCTTTCATAAAATGGATATTTATACTCCAGATGGAGATACTGTTACCAATAGACCAGTAATATTATACATGCATGGTGGAGCATTTTATGCAGGAGAGAAAGGGTCGGTAGATTGTGTAGATTTTTGTACTTCCTATGCAAAAAAAGGATATGTTGCCATTTCCGCCAACTATAGATTGGCGGCCAATGCCTTGACCTTTGCTTTTTACCAAGATATCCAATATATAACCGTTTTACAAGCAGTTGCAGATATCAAGGCTGCGGTAAGATATTTGAGAAAAGATCATGCCAATGGAAATACATTAGGAATACATCCTGATGGTATCTTTTTAGGGGGATACTCAGCAGGAGCTGTCTTGTCTATTCATTTGTCTTACTTGGATTCCATTAGTGATTTACCTACTTCACCACTAGATGTTCAAGCGCTTGTTTCCAATATTGGCGGAACACTGGATGGAGATGCTGGAAATGATGGTTATTCTTCCGAAATTAGTGGGATTGTAAGTTTTGCAGGTGCAATAAATGATTTGGCGTGGGTAGACTCTACAGATGATCCAATAGTTTTTATTCATGGTACCGATGACAATGTAGTAAATTTTAATTGTGGCCCTGGGCTAGGACAAGCAACAGTACTAAACCTATGTGGAATGAATGCAATGAAACCAGCCCTTGACAACGCTGGAATACTTAACGACACTATGGTTTATATAAATGGTGGACACGGCTGGGCAGGAACAGGTCATGCAAATCCTCTTTTTACTCAAGCAGTAGATTTTTCTACAAATTTTCTATATCCACTACTTCCATGTAACAACAGTTCGGTTGGAATTACTGAAAAGGAAGATAATGTCCAACAATATCCAAATCCAGCAAATGATATCGTTCATTATTCGTCAGGGAAAATGATTGAAGAGATAATTATATACAACCAAATTGGTCAGATTAAAAATAAAATAATAGTAAACAGTACTGAGCACGATGTGGCTTTAACAGATTATGATAGAGGTATTTATTACGTAAGGCTTGTATTAGATGATTTAAGCATTATCTTAAAGAAACTTTCAGTATCTAAATAACACTAAAATTTTACTAAAATTAACAGATTTGAAATCAGTATTATTTAGGGACTCTACCTTGATTACCAATTCCGTCTAAATCAATATTATCGCTATTTGTGTTTCCTAGATTTGGGTAATTTTCCTCTTTTTGCTTTTTACCATTATATATTATATTCCAAATAAGGAATATTAAGTAGATAGAAAATAATAAAAATCCTACACCAAAAAACACTAAACTCATAATCTATTGATTTGGTTAATAGCTATAGTAAAAAGTAATATTGTACCTGGCCAATGTGCGGAATATTGTGCTTCATCGGTCATCCCAGCAAGACCTAGGCCTATAGAGTACAACATACACGCAAAAGCGATTATTACAGGATACCATTTTATAAGAAAATCTTTCATTTTATTATTGTTTATCTAATATATACTCTATTTATGACATATGAATCTTTGTTTACATTTAAACATCAAATAAAAATAGTTCTTAAAATACTGAATATAATTATTGTAGAATAATTTTTTATGAAACCCTATTTAGAGACTAGCCAATAAAACTACCAAAAATTTTTTGGGGCTATTCTGTATGAACATAATTAAAACAAAGAGTATATAATATTCTAATTTACAACAAAATTAAAAAAATAAGTTCCAGTTAAAAAAGACTACACATATTAGGAAAAATAAAATATATTAATTTAAATTGCTAAATAAAATCAATAATTGTAAGAAAAATATATATAACTACTTAATTATTACTTATTAAGTATGTATTAAATAATTATTAAAATATTAACAGCCTTGAAATAGAATAAGACATTGTAATTATGAAAAAATTAATTGATATACCTGACGAAATTGTTAAGCCACTAAAAATAATGGCAGTACATAAAGATCGTGATTTAAAAAATTACATTCAGGATATTTTAGTTTCTCACGTAAAAAATAAAAATTAATCTTTTATTCACTTTGGATTACTTTAACTAAATCCAACTTATAAAAATTCTCAACAAATTATTAAGCCTATTAGTGTTTATAACTCGTTTAATAATCTTTCAATATGCAGCCGCTGCTTAGACGGGATCCCATTTGCAAATAAGGAATCTCTCTTGATAATTATTTCCAAGTCTGTTAATGTCAATCTTAGAATATCCTTTTTAGAGCAGTACTTTTTGATGTTGATTGAAAATAAGGTGACAGAATCTGTTTTTTGGACAATAGCTCCATAACATTGTACTCTACACATGTAATCGTTAATGTTATCTGTCTTTTTTATTTCATTAGAGATGCACGAAATAAGATCAGACCATTTATTTTCCATTGAAAATTTTGAACATTTTTTACAACCATTTTGTGACAATCCAAAAAATGGAATTAATAACATAAATATTATAAGTTTTTTCATATCACATGTTTTAAACTAAAAGTAAGAAAAAGTTGACTGTTAATAAAGCAAAGGGAGGTTAGCGCTAAACGAAGCTAAAATAGGACTCGATAACTACGATCCTGATTTCCATCGGGAAAACATTTCCATAACCGAAAGCCCCACCAACTTTCTAACCGTACAAGAATCGACCGCTTCGCGGTATTAATAAAATAGTTTAATGGATTAAATAACTAAAAAGCCCGAATAGCGCGCACGTAACGTGCTTCTCCAAGACTACCATTATTTGAATGCATGTAATAGGTACCCGAGCCACTACTTCCAAAAGATCCAGAAAAACTGACATTAATCTTATAATAATAAGATGTAGGATAAAGAGTGTATATAGAAGAAGTTAAATATTCTCCACCCATTCCTCCATTGTAATTAAATGTAGTTCCTTCAATAGCTAGAGCTACTGAGTCAACCATACTTAAATCTATTGCTAAGAACTCATCTTTGCTAGGTAAAAACCAATCATTGTATCCTTGAGCATTACTAAGATAACATTCAGTAGCTCCTGTAAAACAGTTTCCTGTTCCTGCATTATAGGAGGGTGCAGTAGTTATATGTTGAGTCTTATAAAAAGGGCCTAACTTAATAGACCCCCATTTAACAGATGTGGAGAAGATGAGATTCGAACTCACGACCTCTTGACTGCCAGTCAAGCGCTCTAGCCAACTGAGCTACATCCCCTAGCTATCACGAAAATAATTAATTAATTCAATTACAGCTTGGTAATGATTGTATTTCGATAGGCTTTGGCGCCTTTTACTTTTACTATGTACATCCCCTTAGACCAATTGGCAGTTGGTAATTTTATGTTTTGTAGATTATTTTCTTCTAGCATTAATTTTCCATCTAAACTATAGATAGCCAAATAAATTTTTTCATCAAACTCTAGGTTTAATTCGTTTTTGAATGGGTTAGGATAACTATTATAAAAAATAAAATTTGAGCTAACTATAGACGCAATATTGCACGGGCTTCTAAGGGTTTGGAACCAATTAAAAGCTGAAGATAAAGCAGGCAAAACACATCCCCCGTGGTCATTATTTCCCATGTTTATTGCTTGCACATCCAAAGCTCCATTATTATTCATAGTGCTTTCTGCATTTAGAGCATTGGTATATGCAATCTGTTCATCTGCTGTACAATAATACATTCTTAAGGGATTTAAAGGCAGCCAGTTGTAGTTGTCATTATCAAGAAGCGCCCTCCACCAAGGGTGGTTCTTATTAATTGAATCATTTATAAAATTATTCAAACAAGTATCTCTAATTAATAAATTCATCTGGTTTGGAATAAGACTATTTAATAATCCCATATCCAAAGTAGTGTTGTTCCCGCTAAAAAAAGGAGGAACTATTGTATCGTATGGCGAATAAAGTAACTCTGACCAAGAATTAAATATATTTCCATATGCCAATTGGTAGGAAGCAAGAAGATAAACTATATATCCCGGATTAGAATAAGGGGATGGAGATATAATAGTGTCTGCCATTATTCCAGATAAATCATAAGGACCGGAGCAAGGAGCAGAAGCTATAATATTAAATTCAGACTGTAAATTTTTATCTTTTATAAATTTTGTAGTAGCCATACACGCATGACCACCTTGAGAATAACCTGTTAGAAAAAGCTCATTATTATCTACAAAATTTGTAGTGCTTAAATATTCTCTGGCGGCTCTGACCATGTCTATTGTAGCAGTCGCTTCCGTATGTCTATGTACATAAGGATGTAACCCTGGACTATCTCCCATGCCAATATAGTCTGGCATACAAACAAAATAACCACCTGCAGAGAAAACCTTTCCTATGATTGCCTCAGGGTTATTATAGGAAGGAACATCGTTTTTTCTTAAAGTAGTTCCGTGGTTATATACTGCTATTGGAAAATCGTTGCAATTTGTATTTTTAGGGACCATAAATGCTCCTGTGGCGATGACTGGCAAACTATCTGTGTTTACCGTATTGTAGGTCATCTTATACATGTCGACATCATAATCCAAAGTCAATCCTGTCGCACCACTTAAAATGGTTGAAGAAGAAGAATTTAAGAAATTGCAAGAAACTAAATATTGACCTCTAACTTGAATGTTAAGCAATAGCATGACAAACAAGAGCTTAAAGTAATAAATCAATTTTTTTAGTTTTTTATGCACTTCCAGATAAAGTCCAAAGATAAATCAGAACTAAACCAATAACAAATGAAAAAAAAGAGGCCAAAACCATAGTTGTAATATAGTGCATTTGAATATACACAATATAAATGTTTGAGAAAAATTATAAAAAAATAAAATGAGTTACAGCTCGATAAGTTGTAACTCATTATTAAATAATGTGGGCCCAGAAGGGCTCGAACCTTCGACCCCCTGATTATGAGTCAGGTGCTCTAACCAACTGAGCTATGGGCCCTAATTCAGTATTATACTAAATTGGTTGGCAAATTTGCAAAAAAAAATCTAATTACTTTAAAGTAAGACCAATAATTTACTCTAGTCTCCAACTAATTCCTCCCATTAACCATCTTCCTGGCATTTTGGCCCCTAATATATTCTGGTATTCTTTGTCCAATAAATTAAGTATCTGAATATTTAAAGAAAGTTTATTGTCCATTAACCCATAACCAACTCGTGCATTTAAAAGTCCATAACTACTTTCTAAATCACTAGAAATAGATTCTGCAGCTTGGGCAGTTCTTTCTTTATACAACCCAGAAATAGAGAACTGGAAAGAGTTATAATTTAAAATTAGCTGTGCATTAATAAGATGTTTGGCAAAGCTTGACAAATAAATCCCTAGAGTGTCGTTGGTAATATCTGTAAAAGTATAACCCATTTGGCAAATTAAAGTACTGTTTTCTGAAATAAGAAATTTAGAGTTTAGTTCTAACTCAAAGCCATTTATATTTACATCCTTAATATTTTTTGCAAATGTGTAGTTTGCCCCAGAAACTAAAGTGCCTATGTCACTATCTATATCGCTTTCATTAGTCAAAATATAATCTATAATATTGCTAGACTGTCTGCTAAAAACGGTTGCTTTAAATAAAGAATTTTTAAATGGAGAATAGTTAATTCCTATCTCTTCAGACCATCCTCTTTCAGCCATTAAATTTGGATTCCCTAAACGGATATAAGTCTTTAAAGGAATATTATTATTATATCTTTCTGTATAATCTGCTGCCCTTATACTTCTTCCAGCTGAAGCTCTTAAAGTTAAATTAGATAAATTATAAGCTGCATTTATTTGAGGACAAAATTCAAAGCCGTAATTTTCATCGTAATCTTCTCTTGCAATAGTAGTTAAAACTAGATTATTTGATTTGTAAACACCCATTAAGTAAGCTCCAAAATGATAATCGCTATGATTCCCCCTATCGTTACTTTCAATTTTCCTTAAGTCAGCTTGAATTCCAGATTTAAATGTAAATTTTTCATTAATTTCATTTGAATTATTTACTGTGAAATTTAAATAATCCATTGTATGCATATTAGGATCTGAAGTTGGAGTGTAGAGAAATTCATCTGAAGATCTTTTATAGCTAGCGTTAATGTCTAAAAAAGACCCTGTTGTAGTTTTTCTCTGGAGCTGAACTCTGTTAAACCAATTAGAGGTGATTTCTGTAGATTTGTCTGACTGGTAAGAAGTGTAAAAATATCTTGCATTGAAATCGCTAGAAAGAATGGAGGATCTAACTTTTAATTCCCACAAATCATTTATTTTAAATCCCGCTGAAAGACTTATATTTTTAATGTCGAAATAATTTCTGTATCCCTCCAATGTTGTAGAGTCATTTACTGAAACTGGTAAAATACTATCTCCCTTAGAATGATTTATTGACGCCCCTAAGCCAACATAAAATTTATTGGACTTATGAAAAACACTTGCTGTAGAACTTACTAAATTATTATCTCCATAGTTGATGTTTCCAGAAGATGTAGTTCCATTTTTTAAAGAGTCGAACCCTTTGGTAATAACATTAATTACTCCCCCAACAGCATCAGGTCCATACATAGAAGCTCCAGCCCCTTTTAATATTTCAATTCTCTCTATTTCCATATTTGAAACTGGGACATAGCAATTAAAATGCCCAGTCAACGGATCGTTTATTTTCATGCCATCAATTAAAACCAAAACTTGAGAAAAAGTAGAACCTCTCATTACAATATCTCCTTGAACACCAAATCCTCCACGAGACTGAACCTCAACTCCACAAATAGTTTGTAACAATTCGTAAAAAGTAGTAGCTGGTAATTGTTGTATTTGTTCTTTGGTCAAAATATTGATACTTCTACCTGTTTCGCTGGCCTTTAATGGAATTCTAGTGGTTTGTACTAGCAAAGTATCTAGACTAAAGCTTTGTTGTGCTCTTGGCTTAATAAGTAACGAAAGGAAAAGGGTAATGCTTAAAAAATATTTCAAAATGAATAAATGTTTAATTTTCTTTAATATATCTAAATTCGAGACAATTTTAATAATTTGTTTTGATTAATTAGGGTTAATGAATGAAATTAAAAATATAATATTTGACTTAGGAGGTGTAATTTTAAAGCTAGACTATTCTAAAACAGAAGATGAGTTTAAAAAAATTGGTGTTTTACATTTTAAAAAATTATACAGTCAAAAAAACCAAACGCTTCTTTTTGATGATTTTGAAAAAGGAAAAATAAAGCCAGAAGAGTTCATTTCTTCTTTAAAAGAATCTGAAAATTTAAATATTAAAGAAATCGATTTTATCAATGCATGGAATGCAATGCTTTTAGAAATTCCTGTTGAAAAGCTAGAATTTATTGAAAATCTAAAAAAAAATTATAAAATATTTTTGTTGAGCAATACTAATGAAATACACATCAACAAATTTGAAGACGATTTACGAAAGAAAAATATGCTAGAGCAATTTTATAAATGCTTTGATAAAATATATTATTCTTCAAGAATGGGAAAGAGAAAACCTGATGAAATTTGTTTTAATCAAGTCTTAGAAGAGAATGGATTAAGTGCTGATAATACCTTATTTATTGACGACTCTATTCAACATATTGT
This sequence comes from uncultured Flavobacteriales bacterium, assembly GCA_938084875.1. Classification (GTDB taxonomy): domain Bacteria; phylum Bacteroidota; class Bacteroidia; order Flavobacteriales_D; family Parvicellaceae; genus MED-G20. The sequence goes on from CALKFX010000196.1 coordinate 14,454, forward strand.
AGGGGCTGAAAAAATAGGAATTAAAACCTTTCATTTAGAAAAAAATAAATCTATACTAGATCTTGTTCCTGACATAATTCAATCAAAACACCACCAGTAGACTTAGGGTGAAGAAAACAAATAAGTTTATTATCCGCCCCTTGTTTAATATCCCCAATAGCCTCAAACCCCAAATTAATAAGCCTTGCCAACTCCGAATGAATATTATCTACATGAAGTGCTAAATGATGCATACCTTGCCCGTTTTTAGTAATAAACTTTTTAATTGGGCTATCTTCCTTTGTAGATTCTAGTAACTCAATTTTAGATTCTCCTAGTTTATAAAAATAAGTTTTCACTCCCTCAGATTCCACCAATTCGGATTTATAGCATGTTTCACCAAGTAGTTTTTCAAAAATTTCATTGCTTTTTTCAGGATTTTCTACTGCAATTCCAATATGTTCTATTTTTTTTATCATTGTTTCTAATTTATGAATTTAAGACCACTTACTGAATATAAAAAATAGATATAATTGAAAATTATATTTAAAGAACCCTTCTTTTGTAAATAAACTTTTGAAAACTCTGTAAATAGCAGTATTTTCACCAAACTTTAATTTTAATTTGCATTTTATGTTTGGGATTTTTAAAAAAAAATCAGAAAAAGATACTTTACTGAAAAAGTACAACGCCTTAACAGAAGAAGCTTATAAGTTATCCCACTCTAACCGATCAGCAAGCGACCAAAAAACTAAAGAAGCCAATGATATTCTTGATAGAATTAAAAAATTGGAGTCGGAAGAAAATAAATAAGTTTTTTTCCTAAGAGTGTTTTTAAATTTATAATTTCTTATGAAAGATCGTGAGCTTGCAGAAAGCATACTAAAAGTTACTAGAAAACATCCTGAATATAGTTACAATTACAAGCAAATAGCAGCTGTTTTAGGAGTTAAAGATGCATTTATAAGAAAAAGAATTGTAACCCTTTTGAAACAGCTTGCTAAAAATGGAGTATTAAAGGAAATAGAACGAGGAAAATACCAAATAAAAGAAGGTAGTAAAGAGCTGGTTGGTCATATACAAACAGTAAGTAAAGGTGGCGGATATTTTATGTCCCCAAAGATTGAAAAAGATATTTATATACATCCATCCAATCTTAAAAATGCTCTCAATGGAGATAAAGTTCTTATTAAAAGTAGTTTGTATAAAGGAAAAGAAGAAGGAAGAATTCTTAAAATAATTGACCGCGTAAAAAAAGAATACATTGGTATTATTGAGATTTCTGAAAAATTTTGCTTTTTCATCCCTGATGACAGAATGGTGAAAACACATTTTTTTATTGAAAAAAAACATATCAATAAAGCAAAAAATGGACAAAAAGTAAAAGTTAAATTTCTTTCATGGCCTAAAAATGCAAAAAGTCCTCAAGGTGCAGTAACAGAAATTATAGGGAGCCCTGGAGAAATAAATGTTGAAATGAATTCTATTCTTTCTGAATTTGGATTTCCAACTAAATTCCCAAATCCTGTAATAAAAGATTTAGAATCTATTCCCACCCCAAATTATGACAAAGAGGCGAAAAAGAGAAGAGATTTTAGAAAAGTAACTACACTAACTATTGACCCAATTGATGCGAAAGATTTTGATGATGCATTGAGTTTCAAAGAGCTAGATGATCAAATAACTGAAATAGGTGTGCATATTGCGGATGTGGGGCATTTTGTAAAAGAAAAATCTATAATTGATAATGAAGCTTTTCAAAGAGGAAACAGTGTTTATTTAGTGGATAGAGTAATTCCAATGCTCCCTGAAAAACTAAGTAACGTCCTATGTTCTTTAAGGCCAAAAGAAGATAAATTAACATTTTCGGTAGTATTTAAAATCAATAATGAAGGCAAGGTTTTAGACACCTGGTTTGGCAAAACAGTTATTCACTCTAACCATAGATTCACCTATGAGGAAGTACAAGAAATTATTGAAGGCAAAAAAAATACTTTTTCCAAAGAAATTAATGTTCTTAATAAATTGGCTAAAATTATTCGTTCTAAAAGACTGGACAGTGGAGCGCTTAATATTGAAAGTTCTGAAGTTAAATTTCAACTTGATGACAAAGGCACTCCAATTGGAACCTATATAAAAGTTTCCCAAGAAGCCCATCAGCTGATAGAAGAGTTTATGCTTCTTGCTAATAAACATGTTGCAATAAAAATGGGTAAACCAGCAAAAAATAAACTTGTTTCTCCATTTATTTATAGAGTCCATGATGATCCAAATGAAGAAAAACTCAATGATTTAAAAATATATTTAAAGTCAATGGGGTATGAAATAGTAAGAAAGAAAGATAAACCTATTTCTTTTTCTTTAAATGAAGTGATGCAAAAAGCGAAAGATAGAAAAGAACTTCAGTTAATTTCCCCTATGGTGATTAGATCTATGTCTAAGGCTGTTTACAGTTCTGATAATATAGGACATTATGGTTTGGCATTTCAATATTACACCCATTTCACTTCTCCAATAAGAAGATATGCAGATTTAATTGTACACAGAAAATTAATTAAATCTATAGAAGAAAAAATTACCCATAGTAAAGATCAATTAGAACATACTTGTAACCATATTTCTAAAATGGAAAAACAGGCAGTTGATGCAGAAAGAGCATCGATTAAATATATGCAGGTAGTATTTTTAAAAGAGCGTATAGGTCAGCAATTTACAGGGATGATATCTGGCCTTACAGATTGGGGAATTTATGTTGAGCTTCATGAAAATAAGTGTGAGGGAATGATTCCCTTAAACTCCATGAAAGACGATCAGTATTTTTACGATCCTGAAAAAAAATCTACAACAGGGTATAAAACTCGAAAAACCTATAAAATGGGTCAAGAAGTGAAAATAATTGTCAAAAAAGCGGATTTACATAAAAGACAAATAGACTTTAAAATTATCCACTAGTTTTTCATAAAAGACTTTATTAAAATCTCTTCTCCTTGTTTTAAACTTATAGAATAATACCCTTTACTAAGTTTGGAGGTATTGATTTTAACACTATTTGATTGGACTTTTTTATTAGATAAAAGTTGTTTCCCCATAACATCAAAAATTGCAAACTCTGAAATTATTTTAGAGCTGGAAACAGTTAAGTTATTATTTGCAGGATTTGGAAAAATAGAGACATCGTTCTTGTTGGGAGTATTAATTGCAGTCGTATTTTCAAAGGAAATATTGATATTGTCAATATATAAGTCATTTCCTCCTCCGGATTCAAATTCAAATTTGAATCTGAAATTTTGAACGCAAAATGGGCCTATTAAACTAGTTATAGTAGCCTCTCTCCAGTCTCCAAATGAAGGTAAAAAGTTGTTTTGATCTGGAGCGGTAATTAGCTGGCTATACTGCAAAATTTTACGTACTGACCAGGTTTTACCACAATCGTTTGATGCCAGAACTTTTAAATAATCATTGTTGGTAGAATTTTTTCTAGCAAAGGCATATTTAAAATTGAAATACGCTTTGGTAGAATCTGATAAATCAAAGGTTTTACTTTCCAAAACATGTTT
>CALKFX010000197.1 GCA_938084875.1 uncultured Flavobacteriales bacterium
ATTTAACAATAGAATAATATGTAGCGTACTAATTTTCTAAATTTATCTATATTTGTCGCCTTAAATGGCGCGGTAGCTCAGACGGTTAGAGCGCAGGATTCATAACCCTGAGGTCGGGGGTTCGATTCCCCCCCGCGCCACTTTAAATTCATTCCTATTTTTTTTATGTTAGTATTTCCAGCAATAAGTTTTATTTAATATTAAACGTTTCTAAAGCTTTTTTTAAAAAAGTATAATTTTATTTAATGAAGAATCCCTTATTGGTGTTTAATCAAAATGGAATTTATTGTCCTAAAGCTAAAATTTATATAGATGCTTGGAAACCAGTAGATAAGGTTATAATATCCCATGCTCATGCAGACCATTCTAAATATGGTCATCAACATTATCTAACCCATCCCAATAGTGTTCCTATTGTAAAACATAGGTTGGGAAATATAAATATAGAAAGTAAAGAGTGGGGAGAGAAGTTTGCTATCAATGGAGTACAATTTTCTTTACATCCAGCAGGACATATTATTGGCTCTTCTCAAGTAAGAGTAGAATACAAAGGAGATGTTTGGGTATATAGTGGAGACTACAAAAGAGAAAATGATGGTATTTCAACACCTTTTGAACCTGTTAAATGCAATACGTTTATTACAGAATGTACTTTTGGATTGCCAGCTTTTAACTGGAAAAAACAAGAGATTGTCATTAATGAAATCAATGATTTTTGGAAAGAATGTAAGGCTAATAATCAAACAGCAGTATTATTTGCTTACAGTTTAGGAAAAGCTCAACGTCTTATTGCCAATTTAAATCTTGAAATAGGAAAAATATATACCCATGGAGCAGTAGAAAATCTAAATGAGGTAATAAGAACCTATAAAAATTTGCCCAAAACCTATAGAATAACTAGAGAAACTAAAAAAGAAGATCTAATTGGTAATTTAGTAATTGCTCCACCAAGTACCCATGGATCACCATGGTTAAAAAAAATGGTTCCTTATGTTACTTCTTCATCTAGTGGATGGATGACTTTTAGAGGAAATAGAAGAAGAAGAGCTATTGATAGAGGATTTGTGCTTTCAGATCATGTAGATTGGAAAGATTTGATTCAGACTATTGAAGATACTGAAGCAAAAAATATAGTATGTACTCATGGTTATAAAGATATTTTTTCTAAATATTTAAACGAGAATGGGTACAACTCATTTATAGAAAACACCCCTTTTCAAGAAGAGGAAATAATTGAAAATAATGTTTGATTTTGCAGATTTAGTAGAGCAGATTGATAAAACCAATAAAACCAATCTAAAAGTTAAAGCATTGGAGAAATTTTTTTCTAGTGCATCAGACCAAGACAAGGTTTGGGCAATTGCTTTATTTTCATCTAAAAAACCTAAAAGATCTATCCAAACTTCCGATTTAAGAGTATATGCTGCACAAATAGCCAAAATTCCATTATGGCTTTTTGAAGAAAGCTACCATATAGTTGGCGATTTGGCAGAAACTATTGCACTTGTAGTTCCAGAATCTAAAGAAAGCATTAAACCACCTACTTTAACACAATTGATTAAAGAAATAAAAGATTTAAAAAATTTAGATGAAATAAACCAGCGAGAGTATTTAATAAATAGATGGAGTCAATTAAATTACTATTCAAAATTTGTCTTTAATAAACTTATTACGGGTGCGTTTCGTATTGGAGTTAGTCAAAAGTTAATGACAAAATCCATAGCCAATGTTACTGGAATAGACCAAGATACAATTGCTTATCAAATCATGGGCAATTGGAATCCTGAAAATACTACTTATGAGCAATTAATTTTGTCACCTAGAAAGGAAGATTTTATTTATAAACCTTATCCTTTTTATCTAGCAAATCCTATAGATCAAGATCTTGAAAATTTAGGTTCATCTTCTAATTGGGTTTATGAAAATAAGTGGGATGGAATAAGAGCTCAATTAATAAAGAGAAATGATGAAGTAATGATTTGGTCTAGAGGAGAAGAACTAATTAGCAAACAATTCCCCGAGCTTTTAGAGATGGGTGCTTTTTTAAGTAATGGCACTGTTATTGATGGTGAAATACTTCCATTTAAAGATGGTAAAATAGGATCTTTTAATGATTTACAGAAAAGATTGGGGCGTAAAAATGTTGGAAAAAAAACTCTTGAAAATAGTCCTGTAATTTTAAAAGCTTACGATTTATTAGAATTAGATAATTCAGATTTAAGAAATCAGAAATATATAGACAGAAGAAAATCTCTAGAAAAAATAGTTTTTTTTCTTAAAAATGAAAAACTTGAGCTCTCTAAATATTATTTTTTCAATAATTGGAAGGAAGTAGAAACAGCCCATTATAATGCTCGTATTAATAAGAGTGAGGGCTTGATGATTAAAAATATAAATGCATCTTATAAAGTTGGAAGAAAAAAAGGAGATTGGTGGAAGTGGAAGGTAGATCCATTAACGATTGATGCTGTTTTAACTTATGCTATGAGAGGACATGGTAGAAGGGCTAATTTATTCACAGACTATACTTTTGCTCTGTGGAAAACAAATGACAATGGGGATAGAGAGCTTGTGACTTTTGCTAAAGCTTATTCTGGACTAACCGATAAGGAGTTTAAACAAGTAGATGCTTTTATTAAGAAAAACACTTTGGAAAGATTTGGACCCGTAAGAAGTGTACAAGCTAAATTAGTATTTGAAATAGCTTTTGAGGGAATTGCAAGTTCTTCTAGACATAAATCGGGTGTTGCTGTAAGATTTCCTAGAATTTTAAGATGGAGACAAGACAAAACCATACAAGATGCCAATTCTATTTACGATCTTAAAAGTTTAATTAATGAGTGATTACTCAAATTTTAAAAATTGGATTGTAAAATGGATGGATTCTAAAGATTGGAAACCACAAAAGTTTCAGTATGAAACTTGGAAGGAAGTTTTAAAAGGGCAATCAGGTTTAATTAATGCGCCTACGGGATCTGGAAAAACACTTTCATTACTTCCAGCAATTCTTTGGCCTACTATAAATCATTCTAAAAAAACCAATCATTTAATTTGTTTATGGATAACTCCACTTAGGTCATTGTCCCAACAAATTAAGATTTCAATTGAAGAGTTTTTAACTGATAATAATTTAAACCTTTCCATAGGGATTAGAAATGGGGATACTTCGGCTAAAGAAAGAAATAAGCAGCGTAATAAACTTCCTAATATTTTAGTTACTACACCCGAAAGTCTACAATTAATAATTTCTTCAAAGGATTGGAAGAATAAATTTTCATTTCTCAATACGATAGTAGTAGATGAATGGCATGAATTAATAGGTTCTAAAAGAGGAGTTCAGGTAGAATTGTGTTTAGCTGCAATAAGGCATTTTAATACCAGCACTTCAATTTGGGGAATATCTGCTACTATTGGAAATATTGAGCAAGCAAAAGATGTTTTATTGGGAAATTTTAAAAGTGAAAATAATGGTGTTTTAATTAAATCCAATATCAAAAAAAAGATAAAAGTTAAATCCATTGCACCAAAGCAAATTAAGCATATGCCTTGGAGAGGGCATTTAGGAATCAATCTTACAACTGAGTTAATACCAATTTTAAAAAAAAGTAAATCAACACTAATATTTACCAATACTAGATCTCAATGTGAATTATGGTACCAAAAACTTCTTGAAAAAATGCCTGAATTGGCAGGGGATATGGCCATGCATCATGGAAGTATTGATAGAAATATAAGGCTTTGGGTAGAAAATGCTGTTAGAAATGAAAAATTAAAAGTAGTAGTTTGTACTTCTAGTTTAGATTTGGGAGTAGATTTTCACCCAGTAGAGTCTATTGTTCAAATTGGTGGTCCAAAGGGAGTAGCAAGATTTATTCAAAGAGCTGGAAGAAGTGGACATAGACCTAAAGAAGTTAGTAAAATATATTTTTTACCAACACATGCTATAGAACTTATTGAAGCAGCAGCATTAAACAAAGCAGTTAAAAAAGATTTTGTAGAGCAAAGAATTCCTTATATATTAAGTTTTGATGTTCTCATACAGTTTCTAGTTTCTTTAGCAGTTTCCGATGGTTTTTTTCCAGAGCAGACCTTGAAGTTTATTAAAAAAACGCATGCTTTTTCTAGTATAAATAACGAAGAGTGGGAGTGGGTTTTAAGAAACATAACACTTGGATCTCAAAGTTTAAAAGCCTACGATGAATATAAAAGAGTAGAGATTTTAGAAAATGGTCTTTTTAAAGTTAATAGTAGGAAAACTGCAATGAGACACAGGGTTCAAATTGGGACTATAGTTAGTGATGCGCTTTTACAATTAAAATCTATTAACGGTAGAAAACTTGGAAAAATAGAGGAGTGGTTTATCTCCAAATTAAGTAAAGGCGAAGTTTTTTTATTTGGAGGGCAATATTATAAAATTTTTCAAATAAAAAATATGGAAGTAATAGTAAAGAAATCTAAAGCTAAAAAAGGAAAGATTGTAAGTTGGATGGGAGGAAGAATGGGTTTTAGTTCTTACATGAGTGAATTACTTAGAGCGGAGTTATATGACTTAAATAAATCTTTTTTATCCAACACTGAAAACCCATTAAATTACCTTACAGAAAAACAACTTGAGTTTTCTGCAATTCCAAACTCTGAAGAGTTTCTTATTGAATCTTTCAAAACAAAGGATGGTTTTCATACAATTTTTTATCCATTTGAAGGAAGATTTATCCATGAAGCTTTAAGTCATTTAATTGCTTACCGAATAAGCTTATTAAATCCAATATCATTTTCTTTGGCCTATAATGATTATGGATTTGAACTATTAAGCGATGAGTTTTTAGATGTTCAAGATATTTTAGATAATAATTTGTGGGACGATTCACATTTGTTTCAAGATCTTAACGATAGCATTAATACTTCTGAAATGGCAAGAAGAAAATTTAGAGATATAGCAGTTATTTCCGGTTTGGTTTTTAAAGGACTGCCCAATCAAAGAAAAGGAAATAGAGATTTACAGTCTGGAAGTCAATTGCTTTTTGATGTTTTTAGAGATTATGAACCAGATAATTTATTATATAAGCAATCGATTAATGAAACTTTTGAATATCAGTTGGAAGAAGGCAGATTACGGAATGCTTTGAAAAGAATTAAAATTCAAAAACTAATTTGGAAACAGATTCCTTATCCATCTCCATTTTCATTTCCTATAATTACAGATCGAATGAGGGAAAATCTAAGTAGTGAAAAGTTTGAAGATCGAATTAAAAAAATGTTGGAAGAATACCAATGAAAAGTATAAAGAAAATAATCCATGATCAAACTCTTACTTTTGATATTAGAAAAGTTGTTTTTTGGAAAGAAACTTCATCTTTAATTTTAAGTGATGTTCATGTAGGTAAAATAACTCATTTTAGAAAAAACGGTATATCTATACCTTCTTTTCCTTCTTTAAACAATTTAAATATTTTAAAGTCTGCTATTAAAGATTACAATCCTAAACAAGTAGTGTTTCTAGGAGATTTGTTTCACTCGGACTATAATTTAGAGTGGGATGAATGGCTTTTATTTTTAAAAACTTCCAAAATTACTTTCAAGCTAATAATTGGAAACCATGATTCAGTAAATTTTAAGTTTAAAAATTTAAATATTTTAAAATATTGGAATATCTCTCCCTTTTTTTTCTCTCATTTCCCTGTAAAAGATTCAAAAATATTTAATCTATGTGGTCATATTCATCCTTCATTTTTACTAAAAGGAAAAGGCAAACAAAAAATTAAACTTCCTTGTTTCTACATTTCAAAAAAAAACATAATTTTTCCATCTTTTGGAGAATTTACTGGCACGCATAATTTAAAGTTGGACAATAATGGCGATGAATTAATTTTAATATCAAAAAATGAGTTATTTCATTTGGATTCTTAAAGTTAATTTTCATGATTTACTACTCTTAATCAATGTTTTTATCCATGTTTTTTTTTAAATTCTTTACTTAAAATCATTCTACACTTAAATTAGAGTGTAATAGGAAATAAAAGTTATGATAAGTTATATTTTTAGTGTATATTGTATGTAAATCAGGCTCTTTATTTTTGTTAATTCTGAATTACTCATACTGTTAAAAATATCTAAAACTGTAACATTATTTCTTAATAATGAGTTAAATTACAAGATAATATAATTATGAATGTAGAATTTAATACATATAACTTTATTTCTCATCTTAAATCTTTAAGAATTATATTCTTATCCTTTCTATTTATTTTTATGGCTAATTATATGTTCAATGTCTATACGTCACTTCTAGACATTAACTCAATTTCCTATGAGATTTCAAAAGATTTTGAAAGTGAAAATACGGAAGAAAAAGAAAATGAGAGGGAAACAGAACGGGAAACTGAAATAGAGGATTATGATGAATTATTTCTATTATCTATATCAAATTCAAATATTGACATTCATTTTAAAAAAGTGTATGATCTATACATCCTATTTGAAAATTCTAATTGCAAGGAAGTTGATATTCCGCCTCCTATCAGCTAATTAAATCTTTTGATTTTGCAGTTTAATCTATAATATTTCCATTCACTGTAATATCTATCCGTTCTTTTAATTAGTAATCGTTGGTTTACCAACAAAAAATATTATAACATGTTTAAAAATAAAATTAATATATCGTATTTAAAAAATGATTTACCTGCAGGACTTGTAGTTTGGTTGGTAGCCTTACCTCTTTGTTTAGGAATAGCTCAAGGTTCTGAAGCAGATCCATTTGCTGGAATAATTGCCGGGATTATAGGTGGTATTGTAGTAACACTTTTTAGTGGATCAAGATTTGGAGTTAGTGGTCCTGCGGCTGGTTTAATAACTATTGTTGTTGCAGCAATTCATGAACTAGGTTACGAGGCTTTTCTTTTGGCTGTAGTTTTATCCGGAATAATTCAATTTTTACTTGGTCTCTTTAGATTAGGTGTTGTAGGATATTTTATACCTACATCTGTAATTAATGGAATGTTAGCTGCCATTGGAATAACTCTAATACTTAAACAGATTCCTCATGCACTGGGTCTTGATTCTGATCCAGAAGGTGAAATGGCATTTGTGCAACCTGATGGAGAAAATACGTTTTCCGAAATCTTTTTAAGTTTTGATAATTTAGCTTTAGGAGCTTTACTAATTTTCCTAATATCTATGATAATTCTTCTTGTTTGGGAGCTTCCAGCAGTGAAGAAAAATAGTAAACTAAAATTACTCCCTGCATCACTTTTGGTTGTTATTGTTGGTTCTTTACTAAATCAACTATTTGGTTCAGTTGGTGGAAACTTTGGTGAAATGACTTTTTTAGGCTCTTCTCATTTAGTAAACCTACCAGATGCACTAACAAGTGGAGATTATAAAAATTTATTGGTTACACCAGATTTTTCTATGGAAGCTTTTTCCAATAAGGAAGTTTATGTTTATGCAGTCACTTTGGCTTTAGTTGCTAGTATAGAAACATTACTTTGTTTAGAAGCTACGGATAAGCTAGATCCAGATAAGAATATATCTCCGACCAACAAAGAGCTAAAGGCTCAGGGGATTGGTAATTTTTTATCAGGATTATTAGGAGGTTTGCCAGTTACAATGGTAATTGTTAGAAGTTCTGCAAATATAAATGCAAATGCTAAATCTCCTATGTCAGCATTTTACCATGGAATATTTCTACTATTAGGTGTTTTTCTATTTCCAACAGTTTTAGAATTTATTCCATTATCATCTCTAGCAGCTATTCTAATTATTATTGGATTTAAGTTGGTAAAGATTAAAAATGTCATTTCAAAATTTAAAACCGATTGGGAAAATGGT
>CALKFX010000198.1 GCA_938084875.1 uncultured Flavobacteriales bacterium
CTTCTCGCACCTAAATAATTTGACAATATTTCAATTCCATTATTAATTACTATAGATTGAAGCTCAGCCGTGCTTATGTCCGATCCGTCTAAGTCATAAAATCCAAACATAAATTCCATCATATCGGTATATTGGGTAATAAACCCCGACAAATCTACATACCCTTTAAAATTATTAATAGAGAAACCTTGTTTTATACCTATTTCCCCACTCCACCCATATTCAGGTTGAATGTTCACATTTGGAAAGACATTTAGTCCACCTACAAAAGTAGAGATGTACTTTTCAGCTATTGAAGGGAATCTATAACCTTGACCATAAGATGCTCTTAGAAATGTATATTTTAGTGGGTTATAGGTTCCTCCAAGTCGAAATACAGGTTGAAATGGAATATTCAAATCTTTTCCAAATAACTTTCCATTCGATTTTACCTCGTCAATTTTAAAATACTCCATTCGCATTCCGCCAGTAACGCTTATTTTATCCCATTTTTTATTAGTTTGTATATATCCCGCAAGATTGGAAGATTGGTGGTTGCCATAAAGTTCAGAAACTACATTGGTGTAAGAGCCACTAGCACCGCTTATTAAGGTAGTATTTCCTTTAAATTTTTGTTGAAATTGGTATTCTCCAAAGACAAAATCAGAAAGCGAGTTTTGGTTGGTATTATTTACATTATTTGTTCTATAATACCTTGTTTTAAAGTGGTGCTCTTTTCCATTTTCCGTTAGGAGTGAAATATAGGGGTCTACAATTATTCTTGATGAACTTGAGGTACTCATTGTAGTGCTTTGTGGATTTGTTCCACCTAATGCATGAAGTACACTGTCTTGACCAGCCCACAGGAAAAACAGTGTGTTTTTATTGAAATTATTATTAAGATTTAAACCATAGGACAAACCATTATATTTTTTTGAAAAATGCTTCCACCCAGCATTAATTCTAGTTCTTTGATCGTCAGACCCAAAACGATAACCTTGATCTTTCATAAATGAGCCTCCAACTACTAGTTCATTATATTCATTAAGTTTATTTAAATGGGTAAAGTTTCCCTGAACATATCCTCTTGGCTGACCCCACCAGGTTTGGTCACTTCTTTGGTCTAAAATTGAGTCACCACCCATTAGAGATGTTCCCTTTCTAGTTCCAAACCCAGGCATATAAAAGCCATTGGAGATATTAATTTTTGTAATGGGCTTTTCTTTTGGATATTGTGTTCTAATATTTATTACGCCATTTAATGCAGAGGAACCATAAAGTACGGAAGAAGCTCCTTTTAAAATCTCTATTTGCGAAATGTTTTCTAGTGGAATTCCAGTCCATTTAATATCATTGGCATCTCCAGCTAGCATGGGCATTCCATCTACCATCACCATTACTCTACTTCCCGCACCATAGCTCCAACCACTTCCTCCTCTTATACTTACCTGATTTTCATTTATTTGAACTCCAGGCACTTGTTCAATTATAGATTCAGCGTCTCTAGTGGCTTTGTTTTCAATTAAATCTGGTTTAATAATCGCCATTGAAACAGAAACGTCTCCTAATTTTTCTTCATATTTATTAGCAGAAATAACCATTTCGTCTAATTGATTATTTTCAGCTACTAAAACTACATCTACTAAAACCGGTTGATTATTAATAACAGAAATTGATTTTTTAACAGTTTTATACCCTATGTATTTAAAGATTAAGGTGTGTTCACCATTGGTTAGTTCTATAGAATATTTTCCATTTAAATCGGTTATTGTTCCTATCTTCTCTTGAGTTTGGATATTTACTCCAATTAAAACTTCTGAGTCTTCCCCATCTAGAACTGTACCGTTAATGATAGTTTTTTGACTATTTATAATTGTGCAGTTTAAAATTAATAGAAACAGAAACCAAAGTTTTTTTTTAAAATGGAGAGAAAATGACATTAATTGTAATGATGTTTGCTATACAAATTAATTATTTTTTCTTAGTCGGAGAATTATATTTAAAATTAATCTTATTAATCAAGTCTTTTACCTTTATACCTTCATTGTAAACTATATGAGATATTAATTTACCTCGTTTGCTATATATTTTAACATCACCATGTTTTCTGTTATTTTTGTAATTGGTTTCAGAAATTAAAGCTCCTTTTCTAGAAAAATTTTGATATTTTCCCTCTAACATTCCATTTTTATAATTCACAATTCTATTGGGAATTATTCCTCCTGGAAAATAGTAAGTACATTGCCCATTTAATTTCCCATCGGTATAATTTTCTACACTTTTTAAGCTTTGGTCATATTCACTATATTTTATCCATTTACCATCTGCAACAGATTTTTTCACCATCCTATTTTCATCTGGGATAAGCATACTTCTTTTAATTAAAACTTTGTAATTTCTCGTTTCAACAATATCCCCTTTAACAGAGTAATAAATCCAAGAGTTAATTTTATAATCGTCTTCATATTCTCCACTGTACTTTTTCTGACCATTTGTATAATAACCGACCCATTTGTCGTCCATTTTTCCTAAATTATAAGTTCCATGATCCTTTAACTGCCCATTATTGTACCAAGATTTCCACTCCCCATCCTCTTTATTCATAACATAATTTCCCTCCATAGCGATTTCGCCATTTTCAAATTTTGTCCGCCAAAAACCATTTTTTTGATCGTATTTATATTCCCCTTTTTTCCAAATTTTTCCATTATTGTAGAAAAAATCCCATTTCCCTTCTTTCTGTCCATTAGTAAAATTCCCTTTGTAATATTCAATTCCCTTGGGATAATAAAAAGTCCAAAATCCTTCTTGTTTGTCATCTTTAAAAGCCCCTTTCATGTCTAAAGCCCCATTGATAAAACTGTAAGTCCAGTCTCCATTTTTTAAATTATTAATATAGTTTCCTTCCATACTTATTTTTCCATTCGAATAAAACTCCTTAAATAATCCATTTTTCAGTCCCTTTTTATATTCTAATTCTTGGTAAACTGTATCTGTAGTGAGGTATAATTCTCTCCATATTCCTGACATTTCACCATTGAGATAAGATCCTGTTTTTCGAAGACAACCATTGGGTTTATAGAGCTCAAAAAATCCATTTTTTATGCCATTTTCATATTTTACAACAGTTTTTAATTTTGAAGAAGAGTAATATGTTTTCCTATATCCTTTTCCATCCATAATAAGAGTATCTCCATTTGCTTCATAAAATTGATCTATATATTCGGTGGTATCTGAATTACCTACAAAATGAGATTTTTCCATAAGCTTACCATTATCATAATAATATTCCCAATTATTGCTTTTGAAAGATTGTATTTCTTCATTTCTATTCAGCCAATAGTTTAATACAGTTGTATCTTTTCTATTAATTTTAGGAAGAATATCATATTCTCCTTTTTCAGCCAAAGTTCCATCTTGATAAAAGGCTTCAAAAATCGAATCAATTTTCCCAAGAGTGTAAAAGGTTCTAAATTTTAGATTTCCGTTGAGATAATAAGATTTGTATTCGCCATTTAACTGTCCAAGAAAATAATTACTTTCTTCTTGAAGATTTCCATTTTTGTAAAAGTGAATCCATTTACCAGTTTTAGAACCAATATTTGAGTATCCACTTGTCTGATAAACCCCAACACTTCTTATTTGTTTATCGTTACTTCCCCAATAGGTGGTAATGGTTTCATTTTTTAATAAGCCATTGTTTTGACTAAATATTTTAGAAATTGAAAGGGTTTGAAGGAATAGAATAAATATAATTAATCGCATTTTATTGTTATTGAGATAAGTAGATAAATTCAATCCAACCTTCTTGTCTTAGTGTACTTGAAAAATCTTGGTTGAATTTCCAATTCTTAGCGTAATTTATAGCATTTTCTATTAAGCATTGATTAAATGTATTAGTTTTTGAATTATCTACTTTGCAGTCTGTCACTTCCCCCTTGGGATTCACCTTAATAGTCAACCTTACTGTGCCTGTTTCATTACAAAGGTAGGATGGAATTTTTTGTAAAATCATATTTCTATTCTCACAAAAATATTTTGCAGTAGCATTGGAAGTCTTTTTTAAAGACTTATTTACAGTTTTGCTAATCGAATTATCTTTTATTTTTTCATTTTCATGAGGAGAATTGTCTAAAACTGGATTGTCTTTTCCAAAGTCGTTAAATTGTTTCTTCTCAAATTTTTTAACATCCTCTAATACCTTATCTTCTAGTGCTTTTTTCTGAGATGCACTCATGTCTTCTTCCTTATCATAATTAGATGCAGCATTGGTGACTTCTACTTCGTTGTCAGAATAATTTTCTTTGGTTTCTTTTGGAATTAAATTATTTTCTGGTGTTGTGAAATCTAGTGTAGCTAAAACTTTTTCCTTTGGTTGGATTATATAAAAGGATACATTTTGAATATTTAGCCAAACAAAAATTAGTATATGAACTATTAATGTTCCAAGGATTGCATTTTGATGTTTCTCTAAAAGAACTAAAAAGTTCATAACGAAGTTTAACAAAATATACGAAGAAAATAATAAAACGTTTCTTATTTGGAAGATACGTAACGTTCGTTTAGCAATTTAATTATTTCCGTTGTGATATCGTGACGTTCATTAGCATAAAGCATTGCACCTCCAACTCTATAACTCATCACATAATCGTAACCCAGCGTTTTGCCAATTTCTTGCATATAGTCATTAGTTTTCACAATGTAACTTTGTGTCAGTTCGAGTTCTTCTCTAGAAACCTGCTCTGAAAGCTGCTGTTCAACTTGCATAATTTCTTGTTCTAGCAGTCTAATCTTTTGAGCTTTTTCCATTTTCTCTCTATCTCCCATAATTGGTGATGCTTTTTCAAATTCTTGAACCAGACTTTCATAGGCAAAGTATTTGCTTTTAATTTGTCCTTCTGCTTCTGATCTTTTTGTTGTTAAGGTTTTTTGAATTTTTTTAGCAAATTCATAATATTTAGAAACTGTATCGCTATTTACAAATGCTATATTTACACTTCCTTCATTTGGTGGTTGAATAGACAATTCTTTTTTAGGAGATGGTATGTTTTCAGTATTACCTATATTGGAAAATTGAATAAAATACAATATCGATAGTAAAACAAACAATATTATATATAGTATTTGGTGCGTTGATTTAGTCATGATAAAAGCTTTAAGTTAGGTTAAATATTGGAAACAAAGTTCTCAACAGTTTCAATAAAATCAAAAGGAACTGAAGCCATTTCCGAGTAATCTTTTCCTAGCTCATAATTTCCATCTTCCCCATTTTTATATACCCATCTAATCTTAACTTGAAAACCAGATTTATCTAAACTTTCCAATTGGTAAATAATATTGAGTAAAAATTTAGACGATGAAATATTTATCTCTCCTAGATTTATTGTTAGCGTGGTAGTTTTATATGGATTTTTGGAATAATTTTCAATCCAATTCGTAATGTTATTGAAAAACTCATCAGGATTTTCAGAAACACAATTACCGTCAATTAAGAAAACTCCTTTTTCTGAGTTTAAAGATACTAGTGGAGTTTCTTTGGAAGCTTCTATATAGTACAAACTATTTCAATTATTAATTGTTTGCTAATATCAATATAATTTTAATTCTAGGAAGAAATTTTTTATTTTTTTTTAACCATTAAAAAAATCTTTAAGATAATAAGGGTTAAAATAAGGAATGCTTTCAAATTCCTTATTCTTGAATTTTTCAAATGTTTTATAAGACATGCCAATTGAGGAGTTTGGTACTGATTCATCAATTTCTACAATATTAGAATTGAATGCTTCCTTAAACTTTAATGCCCCATCTCCTAAAAAATAAAGCTTTTGGTAATTTCCATAAACTTTTAAAAAATCAGAATTAATTTCTGGACACGCAATTTCTGTTATTTGTTTTTTTTGAGAATTAAATCCAGCTGTGTAAACTTCTTTTCTTCTGGCGTCTATCATTGGAAAATACAATACATTGTCATTTGTGGATTTATTTTCATAGCAATTGATCATTATTTCAAGAGAATTCATGCTAAGTAGAGGAATGTCAAGCCCAAAAGCTAATCCTTTCGCTGTTGCAACACCAATCCTAAGACCAGTAAAAGACCCGGGACCAGCACTTATACCAACTGCATCCACCTGTTTCAACGAAAGATTTAATGATGCAAAAAGATCTTTTATTAAAAGATGAAGTTTCTCCCCGTGAACATATTTTTCACTTGTAATTTCATTAACACCTAGCGATTTCCCATTTTTAGATAGATTTACAGAACAAGTTTTGGTAGATGTTTCAATATTTAGAATTAAAGCCATTCAAAAATCAATTGTTTTCTTTTTTAATTCAAATTTTTGTCCCAAATATACTTTTCTTACTTGCTCGTCTTTAGCAAGATCTTCGGCGGTTCCATCTTTGAGAATTTTTCCTTCAAAAAGTAAGTATGCTCTATCAACAATAGATAATGTTTCTTGAACATTGTGATCTGTAATTAAAATCCCAATCTTTTTTTTCTTGAGTTTAAGAACAATTCTTTGGATGTCTTCTACTGCAATCGGATCAACTCCTGCAAAAGGCTCGTCTAATAATATAAAATCAGGCTCATTAGCCAAACATCTGGCAATTTCTGTTCTTCTTTTTTCCCCGCCAGAAAGATTTCTCCCCAAATTTTTTCTTACGTGATTTAAACCAAACTCAGAAATTAGGCCTTCCAATTTATCTTTTTGTTCTTCTTTAGACAGACTAGACATTTCTAAAATTGCTTTTATATTGTCTTCAACAGATAATTTTCTAAAAACTGAAACTTCTTGAGGAAGATATCCAATTCCCATTTTTGACCTTTTGTACATTGGAACTTTAGTAATCTCTAAGTCATTTAAAAAAACTTCTCCCTCTTCTGGACTTATTAATCCTACTATCATATCAAAAGTTGTGGTTTTACCAGCTCCGTTGGGACCTAGTAGACCAACTATTTCACCTTTTTTTAAGCTTACAGAAACTCCCTTTACA
>CALKFX010000199.1 GCA_938084875.1 uncultured Flavobacteriales bacterium
CGTGGGAAATGTTGGTCCGGGAATTGGTAACGTTGGTCCCTCCTTTTCATTCAATGATATTCCTAATATTGGAAAATGGATTTTATCCTTATTAATGTTAATGGGGAGATTGGAATTATTTACAGTTTGTCTATTATTTACCCCTTATTTTTGGAAAAGAATTTAAAATGGAATTAAAATTAAAATACGAAACTCCCATAGAATGGGCACAACAAGCAGTAACAGATATAGATTCGTTTCTTCAAGATCATGCAGATGCAGAAAGAAAAGTAGCAAATATGTGTTTGTCTCTAATTGCAAAATATCCAAACAGAACTGAAATCATACATGAATTAATTCAAATATCTGTTGAAGAATTGTTACACTTTAAACAGGTTTACGAACTAATAAGATACAGAGGGAATGAACTAAACGGTGTCTTTCAAAAAGACCCGTATATGAAAGGAATTATGCCAATTATTCGTTCAGGATCTGATGAACTTTTCATGGATAGACTGATAATTGCTTCTGTAGCTGAATTGAGAGGTTCTGAAAGATTTAAACTTATTGGTGAAGTTGTACAAGATCCTAAAATTTCAAAGTTTTACACCAATCTACATATTCAAGAGTTACTACATATAGATTCTTTTATTAAAATGGCTAAATGTTATTTTGACCACGATATAGTAGACCAGCGTACAGAAGAAATTTTAACCAAAGAAGCTGAAGTTTCAAAAAACCTTCCATGGCGATCAGCAATTCACTAAGTAGATTTGATATTTTGTAGTTTTTAATTAAATTTATAGCAGTGGATATTTCATTTGCCAACATTAGTAAACTCAATAATCTAAAACCTAAAAAAGGTAGGCTTTTATTGGCTGAACCCTTTATGAACGATGACCACTTTTCAAGATCTGTTATATACATGTGTGAACATGATAAAACAGGATCCTACGGATTTATTCTAAATAACAAACTAAATATTAAATTAGAAGAAATAATCCCTGATATAGAAATACCAAATATAAATGTCTATTATGGCGGACCTGTTCATTCTAGTAATCTTTTTTTTCTACATCAATTAGGAGACATTATTGATAGTTCTGTTAAAATAAGTGATAATATTTGGACCTCAGGTGACTTCAATCAGATTATAGAGTTCATGAATATGGGTATTTTAGATATTAACAAGATTAAATTCTTTCTTGGTTATGCAGGTTGGACCAAAAACCAACTAGAAACAGAATTTGACTCCAACTCATGGATTGCAATTGACTTAAAGAAAGAAAATATATTTTGTAAAAATGATGATCTATGGAAAGAAGTATTGTCAAACAGAGGAGGAAAATTAAAAGCTATTGCCAATTTTCCTATTAATCCTACCGATAACTAGATAAATTTTGATTTAACTTTTCAATGATTTTCTTAGAAATTGAGTTGTAAAATCTTTTTTTCCTGTATCCACCCACCCATCTTATTCCACTTATAACATTGGATAAAAATATTTCTCTTGACTTTTCTAAATCCTCTTTGTAGATATTTGATTCTAATACATTAATTCCTAAATCTTTAGCAGCTCTAATAACTTCTGATCTCATTACTCCTTGAATACAACCACTATTTAATGGTGGGGTTAACAAGACATCATCTTTTAAAAAAAATATATTAGAATTTGAAGATTCAATAATTTCACTTTTTTCATTTAAAATAAATAAATCGTCTAGGTTATTTTCTGATGCCGTTACAGCTGCAAGAACATAAAGCAATGAATTAGATGTTTTGAAAAAAGAAAGTTGGTTAACAGTCTTTGAATATTCATTGTAGATATCTACTAAATAACCTTTTTTGTTAAGTTGGTAATTGTTGTGTTCTAAATCTGTAGCTTCAATAATAAAACTCATTTGATTGGTCTCTGGTTTATATGTTCCCAATCCTCCTCTAAATACATAAACCTTTACCTTTCCTCCAAGCTTAATGTTTTTATAAAGTAAAAGTTCGTTTATATATCTCTCTAAAGAATTTAGATTAAAAGAGTAATTTTGTTTTATTTTTAAAACCTCTAGTCCACTAGAAATTCTTTTGAAATGGGCCTCTAAAAAAATACTTTCTCCGTTAATTACCCTTATCGTTTCAAATAATCCATCGCCAAAGTTAAAACCTCTTTTAAATTGATTAAAACTAACCGAATCCCCATCTGTTATTTGTCCATTTAAATTAATTGGGTTAAGCATTTTCTAAAAGTTTTGAAAATAATAAATTATCTTTTGAAAAAAGAGCAATAAATTATTATAATCGTAAGCATTAATAAAAATAATTCCAAATATAGAGCCACTGATATGTGCATCATGCGCAATATTGGAATATTGTTTTTTACTTAAGTAATGTTCTGCAAAAAGATACAAAATTCCAAAAATAAAACCTGGGAGGAATAAACCTGGAATTAATATCAAACCAAGCTCTCTGAGTGGGTAAATTACTATGTATGCAAATACGATAGCTGAAACTGCTCCTGAAGCACCCAAACTACTATAATTTGGATTGTTTTTATGCTTAAAAATGGATGGAAGGGTTGCAAAAATAATTCCTAGAAGATAAAAAGAGATATAATAAATCCAACCAATTTCAGAAGAGGAAAGAAAATATGATTCTAAAGAAGGACCAAAAATATATAATACATACATATTGAAAAATAGATGTAAAAAATCTGCATGAATAAATCCATGAGTCAATAAAATCCACCATTTCTTATTATTGAAGTAATCGTAAGGTGAAAACAATAAATCATTTTTTAAAGAATCGTTGTTGAACGAAATAAATGAAACTATACAAGTGGTAATGATGATAATTGTTGTATAACTAAATAGCATAAAATTTTAAACTTTGGTTGCTCTAAGCATTTCTCTTTTTCCGGGTGGTCCTTCTAGTCTTTCTACAAAATACCCTACTTTTTCTAAATCTCTTCTTACCTGCCCCTTGGCACAATAAGTTACCAGTACACCATTATTGGATGTTAAATTAAATAATTTACTAAAAACATCAACTTTCCAAAGTTCTGGTTGTTTGTTAGGAGCAAATGCATCAAAGTAAATTATATCGTAAAATTTATTAGTATTAAAATCATTCAATTCTAATTTATATTTCTCAAGAGAAAATTGTTTATTAATTTCG
>CALKFX010000200.1 GCA_938084875.1 uncultured Flavobacteriales bacterium
GTTACGTCTATAGATTGGGATTTAAAGAATTTTGCAGGTATACCAATAGCGAGTGGTGTTTATTTGATACATATCAATGTGCCTGGAGTATGTGAAAAGGTATTGAAATGGTTTGGGGTGATAAGACCTCCAGATTTGGATAGTTTTTAGAGTAATTTTTTATATTTGTATAAATATTTATTATCCGCTATTGGCGGATTTTTTTGTCAAAACACACCCTATGTCAGAAATTAGTTATTACACAGAAGAAGGTTTAAGTAATTTAAAGAATGAAATCAAAAATTTGGAGTCTGTCGAAAGACCTAAAATTTCTCAACAGATTGCAGAAGCCAGAGATAAAGGAGATCTTTCAGAAAATGCAGAATACGATGCTGCTAAAGAAGCTCAAGGTATGCTAGAAGCTAGAATCTCAAAACTTAAAAATAAATTAGCTAGCGCAAGGTTAATTGACGACAGTGAAATTGACGATAGTAAGGTATTTATACTCTCAACAGTAAAAATAAAGAATGTTAAGAATTCTATGCAAATGACATATACTTTAGTTGCTGAAAATGAAGCAGACATAAAAGCTGGTAAAATCTCTGTTGATTCACCTATTGGAAAAGGGTTACTTGGGAAAGAAGTAGGTCAAATTACCGATATTAGTACACCTGCAGGAATAATGAAATTTGAAATAGTTTCTATTCAGCGTTAATGGAAGATTCTATTTTTACCAAAATAATTAAGGGTATCATTCCTTGTTATAAAATTGCAGAAGATGCTAATTTTATTGCATTTCTTGATCTTAACCCATTGCAAGAAGGACATACACTGGTAGTTCCGAAAACACAAATTGATTATATATACGATCTTCCAGATGATATTTTATCAGAACTATTTATTTTTTCTAAAATAGTTGCTAAAAAAATTGAAAATGCAATTAAATGTGAAAGAATTGGAATAGCTGTTGTGGGTTTAGAAGTTCCACATGCACACATTCATTTAATTCCAATTAATGAAATTTCTGACATGAATTTTCAAAATTTAAGAAAAAATTTTTCTAAGGAAGATTTTGAAAAAACTATTAATAAAATCTTAGAGTCTAACTAGATCTTTTAGGATTGTTTTTTAAAAAATCTTTCCACCCAGTATAGTTACTAGTTTTTTCTTGTGTATTTTGAAAATAGTGGCAAATAGCAACAGCAATCCCATCGGTTGCATCCAATTCCTTGGGAAGCGTTTTTAATTTCAAAACTGTTTGAATCATTTTAGCAACTTGATCTTTACTTGAAGCTCCATTGCCAGTGATGGATTGCTTGACTTTTCTTGGAGAATATTCTTCAATTGGAAGTCCTTTTACAAGGCTAGCTGCCATAGCGACACCCTGAGCTCTCCCAAGTTTAAGCATAGATTGTACATTTTTCCCAAAAAAAGGAGCTTCTACAGCAACTTCATCAGGATGGTATTCTTCAATTAAATGTGTGATGCTCTCAAATATTTTTTTTAGCTTCAACTGATGATTTTCAAGTTTAGACATTCTAACAACGCCAGTACTTATCAAAGTCATTTTTTTATTTGTAATACCTATTAACCCATAACCAAGAATATTAGTGCCAGGATCTATACCTAAAATTATTTTATCGAAATCTTTCAAGGATTTTTACTTAAGTGGTTCTAAATACTATTCTAAAAATACTTTTTTTATTTCATTATTGGTTTTAGTTTTTGCAATTGCATACATATTAACATGTATTGAAAGTCAAAAAAATATAATATCCTTAATTGCCAAAGATTTTTCTACTACCATTATACCATATTTTATAATAATTTTCCTCTTGCAGTTCGTCAATTGGACCCTTGAAGCATTGAAATTTTATTTTCTTTTACCTTATACTAAAAATCTAACTTTTAGTAATGTATTAAAATCCGTATATGTTGGAAATCTAACTGCAATTGTAACTCCTAAAAGACTAGGTAATTTTATTGGAAGAAATTGGATTCTTAAAGAAAAAGCTCAAGAGGTGACAATTTCAACTATATCTGGAAATTTTTTTCAGCTTTTTATTACTATTATGATGGCTTTTTCTTCATTTTTATATTTGTATTTTTTTAAAACTCAATTTCTTTTAGAGTTCAAATATTATTTTTTATTACTGGTGTTTTTTTACTCATTTCTATTGTTTCTTACAGGCTATACTATATTTAATAATAATTGGCACCCACTAATAAATAAATTAAAATTGATTAAATATTTCAATATCTCTACTGATCATTTAACTAGTATTAGCTCTATTAAAAAAATAAGAGTTTTATTTTTTGCAATGTCTAGATATTGGATTTTTATTTTTCAGTATTATGTTCTATTCAAAGGATTGAGTATCTCTATAGATTTTATAGAAGTAATAATTCTTGTTGGTCTTTTATTTGGAACGGTTACCTTCCTACCATCGTTTGCACCAGGAAACTTAGGAACTAGAGAAGCATTGTCGATCTTTATTCTTGGAGGAAGTGCTCTTGGAATTAAGTTTGCTTTAGTTTCCTTCTTGGTATGGTTAGTAAATGTTGCATTTTCTGCTGTGATTGGTGCCGGCATATTGTTTACTTCCAAAACTATAAAGTGGTAATTATCTCTGGAATATTCATATTATACCTATTTTTAATCTTCATCTCTATAATTGGTTTTCTAAGAACTAATAAACCTTCTAAAATTATAGAGTCAGATTTTTTTATAACATTAATTATTCCCTATAGAAATGAAGAATATAGAATTCATAATTTTTTAAATTCTTTAGAGAGTCAAAAAGATATTTCAGCCGTTAGTAAAATAATATTTGTAGACGATCATTCAACAGATTTAACTAGAGAAAAAATTAATAATTGGATTTCAAAACAAGACTTAAATTGTGAATCTCTTTTTTTAGATGAATACCATGGAAAAAAAAGAGCAATAGAT
This sequence comes from uncultured Flavobacteriales bacterium, assembly GCA_938084875.1. GTDB lineage: Bacteria > Bacteroidota > Bacteroidia > Flavobacteriales_D > Parvicellaceae > MED-G20. The sequence goes on from CALKFX010000200.1 coordinate 2,933, forward strand.
TTAGGTGTGCAAAATAGCTTCTCAGAATTTGTAATGATTATGGATGCTGATATATCGTTTAAAGATGTTTTTTTTGCTTCAATAAAAAAGAGTATAGATTTAAATTATGATTTGTATTTAACTGCAGTAGTTGAAAAAAATGGAATTGTTTGGTCTAGAATTTTGTCTTACAGTGTAAGTGTAATATCCATTGGTATGGCCAATATAGGTATTCCAATTTTAGCTAATGGCGCAGGCTTAATCTTTAGAAGAAAATCCTATAATGAATTAATGCCATTCAATTCAAATTTTAATATTTCATCTGGTGACGACATGTTTTTACTTAATAGTTTTTTATCAAATAAAAGATCTATTAAAACTTTATTCAACAGTAATTTATTTATCGAAACACAAGGCTCTAAAGATATTCAAGATATGGTTGAAAGATCGTTAAGATGGTCGGGGAAAATGAAAATGAATGGATTGTTAACTACTAAATTAGTTGGGTTACTTGTTGTTATATGTAACCTTTTAATAATTCCACTTATACTTTTAAGTATTTTTAAATTTCAGTGGTTGTTTTTTTTACTCTTATTATTGAAACTATTGCCCGATTTATTAGTTTTAATTACTGGATACTTTATTTACAAAGAAAATAAATTGTGGAAATACTCTTTGCCAATGTTTTTACTATATCCGTTAATACTTGCATTAATAATTTTCTTACAAGTCATAAAGTATAAAGTAAAGTGGAAAGAAAGAGATTTATTAAATATTTGAACTTATAGTATTAATAAATTCCTTCTCTTCAATTACACCAGATTTTCTCCATTTTATCTCTCCTTGCTTAAATAAAATGAAAGTTGGAATTCCTCTTACTTGAAATTTTCCAGTAACTTTTTCATTTTTGTCAACATTTATTTTCAGAATTTTAATGTCATCTCCAAAATGTTTTTTAATTGATTTTAATGTCGGATTCATCATTTTACATGGGTTGCACCAATCTGCATGAAAATCAACCAATACGGGTTTTTCCCCTTTTATTATTTCTTGAAAAGTAGCCAAATCTCTCTTTAGTTTTGTAAAATTTCTAATGAAGTATTATTAGAAATGGATCCGAATCCACCTTCAACATCAATGGTGTTATCAAATCCGTTTTTCTTTAAAATAGAACATGCTATCATACTTCTGTAGCCACCTGCACAATGGATATAATATTTCGAAGATTTATTTAAGGAATTATTATCAGAATCTATTATAGCAAGTGGTATATGTTCTGAGTTTTTTAAATATCCATTATTTCTTTCCCCGACTTGTCTAACGTCTAATATGTTAGTAGTATCATTAAAAGAATTTTCAAACTCCTTTGCACTAGTAGAATCTATTGTATCAATTGGATTGCTTGAATTTTGCCATGTATTAAACCCTCCATCTAAGTAACCAAGGCAGTTGTCAAAACCTACTCTTGATAATCTCATAATTGCTTCTTTTGCTTGTCCTTCTTCACAAACCAATAATATTTTAATATTTATATCCTTTAAAACAGCTCCAACCCAAGGGGCAAATCCGCCATTCAAACCAATAAATATTGAGCCAGGAATAAATCCATTTTTAAAAATATTTTGATTTCTTACATCTAAAATTATGGTGTTTTCTTGAGAAGATAAAAAGATAAATTTTTCCAAATCTAGTGCGATTAATCCTCTATCTAAAACTTTATCAAAATCTAAATATCCTTCTTTGTTTAATTTTACATTTGATGGAAAATAGGTTGGCGGTTCTGGTAAATTGTCTGTCAACTCTTTGACAAAACCTTCTTTAGAAAACGATCCGTTCAAAGCATAATTTATTTTTTTTTGATTCTCTAATGTATCTACGGTTTCCTTCATCATATTTTTACCACATGCAGAACCTGCTCCATGGCCAGGATAAACTAAAATGTCATCAGGAAGCGGTTTTATTCTATTGTTTACCGATTCGTATAGAATCCCAGCTAATTCTTCTTTAGAAACGCCCATATATCGTTGAGCAACATCTGGAATACCAACATCTCCTAAAAATAAAGTATCACCAGTGAAAATACAGTGTTCTTTTCCATTCTCATCTTTTAGAACGTAGGATGTACTTTCTAAAGTATGACCTGGGGTGTGAATTGCAGTTATGGTAACAGCTCCAACTTTAAATACCTGATTGTCTTGTGCTATAATTGATTCAAAATTAGGATTTGCTTGTGGCCCGTAAACTATTTTTGCACCAGTTTTATTAGCAAGGGTTAAATGACCGCTTATAAAATCTGCATGAAAATGAGTTTCAAAAACATATTTTATTTTGGAGTTGGTATCTTCTGCTAGCTTTAAATAGTCAGAAATTTCTCTTAATGGATCTATTACCGCAGCTTCTCCGTTACTTTCAATAAAATAAGCACCTTGAGAAAGACAACTAGTATAAATTTGTTCTACTTTCATGTGGTAAAATTAGTTATACTCTTTTGATTACCCAACAGATTATTGCTTAAATCACTTCTTTAGTATTAAATTTGTAAAATGATTAGTAATTTTTATTTGTATATATCTTGGAATGTTGACCCTGCACTGTATGATGGTTTTATTACCCTTAGATACTATAGCTTATTTTTTGCACTTTCATTCATAATAGGATTTCAAATAGTAAAAAAAATGTTTTACAACGAATCTGCTCCTGAGCAGTGGATGGATAAGCTTCTTGTATACACTGTTGTAGGAACTATCCTAGGAGCTAGACTTGGACACGTTATTTTTTACGAACCCAATTATTATTTAGAAAATATTTTCGAAATATTAATGGTATGGAAAGGTGGATTGGCTAGCCACGGAGCTGCCGTTGCATTAATAATTTCCATGTGGATTTTCTCCAAAAAAGTCACTCACAAAAAAACCATGTGGACCATGGATAAATTAGTGGTTGCCGTTGCTTTAGCTGCAGGATTTATAAGAGTAGGAAATTTAATGAATTCTGAAATTGTTGGAGTAAGAACTGAAAGTGATTTAGGTTTTTTTTATGAGCACAAAGCAAAGAATCAAATAGCAACTTTTTTTAGCGTAGAAAGCGAAAAAATTCATCTGAATGAAACTTCGATAGATACAACAATTAACGATATTAAATATTCTCAATTAAAGGTAAGTGTTCCTCTTGGTAATAAAAAAATGAATCCTTATTACTGCGAAGCTTTCTCAAACGCATTTAATTTTAAATCAATTGATTCAGATGCAGACTTTTTCTCCTCTAGTGATAAAAATGATTTTGTAGTTAGCTCTACCAATGAATTAATTCTCCCAATTTATATTATTCCAAGAATTCCTACTCAGTTGTATGAAGCAATTTCCTACTGGCTTATTTTTTGTTTTTTATATTGGGGTTATTGGAAAAGAGATTGGTATTTATATCCTGGAAAATTATTTGGTGCATTTTTTACACTATTATTTGCATCTAGATTTATTGTAGAATTCTTTAAAGAACACCAAACATTAGAAAATAGTTCGTTATTGACAATGGGGCAATACTTAAGTATTCCCTTAGTTGGAGTTGGCTTATATTATTGGATTAAATCAAAAAAAATTGATACGCACAAATAATATTTCTGTAAAATATGGCGAAATAGACATTAAATTCCCAAATATAAATTTGGATTATGGTGGTCAGATGCTTATCATGGGTAAAAGTGGCTCTGGTAAAACAAGTTTACTTAATATTTTAGGAGGTCTATTGTCTCCTCAAACCGGTAATGTCTTGGTGAATGATACAGATCTTTTTAGTATGTCCAACAATAAAAGAGATAATTTTCGAGGGCAACAAATTGGGTTTGTATTTCAAACCCCTCATTTTATAAAGTCTCTTTCAGTTAATGACAATTTAAAGTTCTCACAATACATGTCTTCTAAGGTTAATCAACCCAAAATTGATATGCTTTTAAAAAAAGTGGAGTTAAACCACTTAAAAAACTCTTCTATTCAAAATCTTAGTGTAGGTGAGAAACAAAGAATTTCAATAATTAGAGCATTGGTAAATCAACCTTCTATCATTTTTGCAGACGAGCCAACTTCTGCTTTGGACGACAATTCATGTTACAATGTGGTCGATTTATTAACCAATTTATCACAGGAAAACAATACTACTCTTGTAATAGTAACTCACGATAAAAGAATAAAAGATAAGTTCCCCAATCAAATAAATTTAAATGATTTTTAAGTTAGCTTGGAGAAATATTATAACTAGACCTCTTTCAAGTGGACTTTCTGCAGTTTTACTCAGTTCTTCAATAATGGTAATTGTTTTATCTATGCTTACCATGAAACAAATGAGATCTAAGTTTAATGAAAATGCAAATAAGATAGATTTAGTTGTCGGGGCGAAAGGTAGTAGACTTCAATCTGTATTGTGTAATGTATTTCATATTGATTATCCCAACGGGAATATAAAGCTCAAGGAAGTTGATTTTCTCTTCAAACATCCTTTTGTGAAAAGTGCAATACCAATTTCACTTGGAGATTCTTATAAAAAACATAGAATTATTGGAACAAATCAAAATTTCATCACCCAGATATACAACGGATCAATTTTAAAAGGAAATTTTTTTAATAAATCTTTAGAAGTTGTAATTGGTGCCAATGTTGCAGCGAAATTAAAATTAGATATTGGTGACTCTTTTTATGGGAGTCACGGAATAGAAGAATCAACCCACGATCATGAAGATTTTCCGTACCGTGTGGCAGGTATTCTTTCACCAACAGGAGAAATTATTGATCAGTTAATACTAACTTCATTAGAAAGTGTTTGGCAAGTTCATCCTCATAATGATAAAAAAGGTTCTTTTGATTTAAAAACTGCTGAAGAACACGACCATCACTATCATGACCATAAAACCGAAGTTTCTGAAAATAATAAGGAGGTAACAGCAGTTTTAGTAAATTACAATTCACCTAGAGCAAAATTTTCAATTCCAGGAATTGTCAATCAAAAACATGCATTGATGGGAGCAGAGCCAGCCATTGAAATCAAACAACTTTTAGATCTTATAGAACCTGCTGTAAACGTTATTTACGTCTTGTCACTGTTTATTTTCGGCATTTCTCTTTTTAGTATTGTTGTAACATTATTAAATTCAATGAAAGACAGAAAGTATGAAATATCTATGATGAGAGTTGGTGGAGCCAGTGTTAGATTAATTTTTATTTCTATAATTTTAGAGGGTTTCTTTATTGGTTTAATTGGAAGTATATCAGGACTGATATTGGGACATTCAATAATGGGAATTATGGCTAGATTTTTAAATCTTAAGTACAATTATCAATTTTCAGCTTTAGTATTTGATAGCCTAGAATTAGTTTTGCTTTTTTTGACAATACTAATAGGAATGACCGCGGCAATATTCCCTGCAATAGCAGCCTACAGGCTGGATATCTCAAAGACATTAAAAAATAAAACATGAGAAACAAAATAATTTTAGCAACCACCTTTTTTTTATTTTTAATAGGTAATATTTTTAGTCAAAATATTATTACCTGGGAGCTTTTGAAAAATGTAGAGTTTGATGAGATTTGGTCTGAAGAATTTCAGGCATATTATATGGTTCCAAAGTTTTCGGAATCTGTTAAAGAAATGGATGGCAAAGAAGTTCAAATTAGAGGCTTTATAATTCCGGTGGATATTGTTCAAGACTATTATGTCCTCTCTGCCAATCCATATAGCTCTTGTTTCTTTTGTGGTCAGGCTGGTCCTGAATCAGTAATGGAGATTCAAATGATTAAAAAATATGAAGGGTTAAGAATGGACCAAGTAATTACCTATAAAGGTACCTTAAAATTAAATGTGGATGATATTTACCAATTGAATTATATTCTCGAGGATGCAGAAATAATAGAGTAGTTAAACCAATTTTTTAATTTCTTTCCAAACGATTTCTGTAGCTCCTTTATTCTCTTTAATTATTTGTCTAGCCTTTTTCTTTTTTTTCTCTAGTTCAGCTTTATTTCCAATTAACTTTAAAATAATATTTTTTAGATCCTTAGAATCGTGGATAGTCTCTGCAATTTCTTCTTTAAGAAATAAATTAGCTTCTGGATACTTGTCAATATTGGGGCCAAATAAAAGAAAGTTCCCTTTTGCTGCTGCTTCTAAGATGTTGTGTAGTTTACCAGAGAACCCTCCACCAATAAAGGCAATATCGCTATAGTTGTATAGATCTGAAAGAATTCCAATTTGATCAACAATTAAGACTTTAGGTATCGGTTTCTTTAAATCAATTTCTGAGTATAGTAAAGATTCATTTCCAAATAATTTTTTTGTTTTTAATATATCATTCTCTTTAATCTCATGGGGAGTTATTATCCAATTAACATTGTCTATCTTCTTAATTATTTCTGCAGTTATTCTTTCTTCTTTTTCCCAAGAGGAACCTAAAATAACACATGGGGACTTTATGTCTAAAACTAAATTTGATTCAACTTTATTGAAGCTGTCAAATCTAGTATCTCCAGAATATTTAAAATTAGAAAATCCCTTTTCTTCTAATATTTCTTTAGATGAATGATCTGCAGTTAATATTAAACTCATGGACTGAAGAATTTTTTTTGCGGACGTTCCTAATATATTAAAATACCATTGGTTGTCTCTAAATTTGGAAGAAAATACCAAAGACGGAATTTTTCTATTATTACATTCACTGATTAAATTGAGCCACAGGTCGTACTTCACAAAAATTAAAATACTTGGATTTATAAAATCAATAATTTTTTTTGAATATCTTTTTTTATCAATAGGTAAATAAAATTTATGAAAATTTTCATTTTCAAAATTATAGTTGTCATAACCAGATGGACTAAAAAACGACATTACCACTTGGTTGTTTTTTTGATTTAAAATTTTTTTAATTATGGAATTTGCCATAATAGCTTCTCCGTGGGAAGCAGCATGAATCCAAAAAGTTTTTTTATTGGAATTTAATTTGGATAAGTTTTTTTGCCAATTTTTTTGGCCTTTTATTGATTTTTTGGATTTGTTATTTCCAAAAAAAGCAGAAGTTTTTAAGTAAATAGACAATAGCTCAATAGCAATTTGATAGTGAAATAAACCCATTTTAATTGTAGTAAAATTCGTTGGGATTTTTTCTTAAAACTGGGAAAAACCACCCTGCTCTTAGTCCAAGATATACATCAAATTTATTATCAGTATAAGGGCCCATTAAATCAATTTGATAATCTCTCATACCCTTGTTAAATCCTTCTATAATCTCTATCCCAATTGTAAAATTTACTAGTTTGTTGTTGCTCATGTTTTGGTATCCAATGTATTGTTTCAATAATACTCCAACTGTAAGCCTGTCATAGTATTTTAAATATTCCTTTTTGAGTTGAGGAATTAAATTTTCTTGATTTTCGATTCTTATTTTGTGGTACATAGATCCAATACCTCCCTTTAGGAAAATTCCAGAATTTGGATTTGGCCCAATAAGATTTAAGACTTTTCCAATATCTACACTAATTAATCCTCCTCTGTGGTACATTAGATAAAGATTTTCTTCACCATACTGGTTAATAATCCATCCTTGATCATTTATTAAGTGATCTAAGACGCTTGTGTTTTTAACATTTGCACTATGAATAAAATTATAGTTTAGTTCAAAGGTTTGATTACTTTTATTTTTCCAGCCAATAGAAAGTCCAATATTAGAGTTTGTCCCATAATTATCAGCAAAATCTCCTTGTGGAGATTGCACAGCTAGACTAACTCTGATAAAAGGGAAATAAATAACAGAATCTTTATTTTTTTGACATATTCCATTGGCCAATGGTAACATTGAAATTATCAAAATGATTAGTACTTTATTTAACAGAGACAACTTTAAGAAATATTAATTTGAAAAATCAAATATAAGAATTGCCATAAATCTAGGATATAGTTATATTCGCAATTGTTAATTTATAGAGATGAGCGAAAATAATTTAAATATTCAAATGGTTGATCTTAAAGGTCAGTATGAGAAGATAAAGCCTCAAGTAGATCAAGCTATAAATGGTGTTTTGAGTTCTTCTCAATTTATAAATGGAGAACATGTCAAATCTTTTCAAAATGAATTAGCTACTTATCTTGGTGTAAAACATATTATTACTTGTGCAAATGGAACAGATGCGCTTCAAATATCAATGATGGCCCTTGACCTAAAGCCTGGAGATGAGATAATAACTCCATCTTTCACTTACATAGCTACTACAGAAGTAATAGGGCTTTTAGGCTTAAAACCTGTCTTTGTAGATTGTGATCCTGAAAATTTTAATATTTCTGTTGATGAAGTGGAGAAGGCAATTACTAAAAAAACCAGAGCTATCGTTCCAGTTCATCTTTTCGGACAGTCGTCTAACATGAAATCTATTATGAATTTAGCCAAGAAATACAATCTTTATGTAATTGAAGACAATGCTCAGGCGATAGGTAGCGATTATTTAGGGTTTGACCAACCTCAAAAAACAGGAACCATAGGAAATATTGGATGTACTAGTTTTTTCCCCTCTAAAAATTTAGGATGCTTTGGAGATGGTGGGGCAATGATGACAAACGATGATAAGCTAGCAGATAAACTTCGAATGATAGCCAATCATGGCCAGAGCAAAAGATATTACCACGATATAGTTGGGTGTAACTCAAGACTAGATAATATTCAGGCTGCTGTACTAAGAATTAAACTTAAAAGACTTGATCAATACATTCTAAACAGACAAAAAGCGGCCAATTATTACGATCAAAATTTAAAAGATTTAGACCAACTAACAATTCCTTATAGAAACTTAGATTCTAATCATGTATTTCATCAATATACATTAAAGCTTGACGACACAATTGAAAGAGATGAATTAATTCAATATTTAGCAGAAAAAAATATTCCAGCAATGGTTTACTATCCAGTGCCTGCTCATAGGCAAAAAATGTTTTCCAAAATCCCCAATTCTCATGGAAATATGGAAATTACCAACTGGCTTTCATCTAGAGTATTTTCATTGCCAATGCATACAGAACTCTCTACCATTCAACAAGACTATATAATTGAAAATATTTCTAATTTTTTAAATAAATAATAATGAAAATAGCTGTAATTGGTACTGGATATGTAGGTCTTGTAACAGGAACTTGTTTAGCAGAAACTGGAAACACTGTTACCTGTGTGGATATTGATGAACAAAAAGTTCATAAATTAAAAAATGGAAAAATTCCAATTTATGAGCCTAATTTGAACAACCTTTTCCAAAGGAATATTGCTCAAAAAAGATTGTTTTTTACAACCCAATTAGAAGAGGGTATAAAAGATGCAAAGTTGATATTTCTAGCTCTGCCAACCCCGCCTGGAGATGACGGTTCTGCAGATTTAAGCTATATTCTTTCAGTAGCCAAAGATTTGGGGAAGATTATTAATAATTATAAAGTAATTATTGATAAAAGTACAGTTCCAGTTGGAACAGCTGAAAAGGTTACTAAAGTTATTAAAGAAAATTCCAACGTAGAGTTTGATGTAGTTTCAAATCCTGAATTTTTAAGAGAAGGATTTGCAGTAGAAGATTTTATGAAACCAGAAAGAGTAGTGGTTGGAACAAGCAGTGAAAAAGCAAAAATCTTAATGGAGGAATTATACCAACCATTTCTTAGACAAGGAAATCCAATATTATTTATGGATGAAAAATCAGCAGAGCTTACCAAATATGCTTCCAATTCTTTTCTCGCTACAAAAATTACATTCATGAACGAGATTGCTAATTATTGCGAAATGATTGGTGCAGATGTGGATATGGTTAGAAAAGGCATGGGAACAGATTCTAGAATTGGTAAAAGATTTTTATTTTCTGGTATTGGCTATGGAGGGAGCTGTTTTCCAAAAGACGTTAAAGCATTAAAAAAAGCTGGTCAAATTGAAAATTATCAGTTTAAAATAATAGATGCGGTAATGAAAGTTAATGACATCCAGAAAATGAGCTTGGTTAAGAAAGTAAAATCTTATTTTGGCGAGGACTTAAAAGGAAAAAGATTTGCATTATGGGGACTTGCTTTTAAACCTGAGACCGACGATATAAGAGAAGCTCCGTCTTTATCCATTATAAAAGAATTAACTGATTTTGGTGCAGAAATTGTCTCCTATGATCCTGAAGCAATGGATAATGTTAGAGATATGCTTGGAGATAAAATCCAATATTCTGACAATGGTTTAGATGCTTTAATAGATGTAGATGCATTATTAATTGCAACTGAATGGTCTGCTTTTCGAAATCCCGATTTTAATTTAATGCATTCTTTAATGAAAAGCCCAATAATATTTGATGGAAGAAATTTATATTCTTTAGAGTCCATGGAAAACAAAAATTTTTATTACCAAAGTGTAGGAAGAAAAGTAATTAATAATCTAAATAAATGAAAAGAGTATTAATTACTGGAGCAGCTGGGTTTTTAGGTTCTCATCTTTGCGAAAGGTTTTTAAATGAAAACTTTTTTGTAATTGGTATGGATAATTTTATTACTGGCTCATCAAAAAATATTGATTTATTTAAAAACCATAATAATTTTGAATTTATTGAGCATGATGTATCAAAATATATTCAAATCAATGGAGATTTAGACTATATTCTTCATTTTGCATCTCCTGCAAGTCCAATAGATTATTTAAAAATACCAATCCAAACTTTAAAAGTAGGTTCTTTAGGAACTCATAATCTTCTAGGGTTAGCTAAATCAAAAAAAGCTACTATTTTAGTTGCATCTACTAGTGAGGTTTATGGCGATCCGCTTGTTCATCCACAAAATGAAAGTTATTTTGGAAATGTCAATCCTATTGGTCCTAGAGGAGTTTATGATGAGGCTAAAAGATTTCAAGAAGCTATTACTATGGCGTATCATAGATTCCATAATTTAGATACTAAGATTGTAAGAATTTTCAACACTTATGGCCCTAGAATGAGATTGAATGATGGCAGAGTTTTGCCAGCTTTTATTGGACAATCTTTAAGAAATGAGGATTTGACTATTTTTGGAGATGGTTCCCAAACTAGGTCTTTTTGCTATGTAGATGATTTGATTGAAGGAATCTATAGGCTTTTACAAAGTGATTATAATTATCCCGTGAATATTGGAAATCCTAACGAAATTACCATTAAAGATTTTGCTAATGAAATTATTAAGTTATCAGGCTCTAGTCACAAAGTGATATTTAAGGACTTGCCAGAAAATGATCCATTGAAAAGAAAACCAGATATAGATTTGGCAAAGAAGATATTAGACTGGGAGCCTAAAATTCAAAGAATTGAGGGTTTGAAATTAACTTATGATTACTTTTGTAGCTTATCAGATGAGGAATTAAATAAGAAAGACCATCAAAATTTCGAATCTTATAACAACTATAAATGAATTATTTCGCACATCCTACAGCAGTAATTGATAAAAATGTAAAAATTGGCAATGAATCCAAGATTTGGCATTTTAGCCATGTTATGAGTAATTCAATTATTGGAATAGGATGTAATATTGGACAAAACGTAGTAGTTTCTCCTTATGTAGAATTAGGTAATAATGTAAAAGTTCAAAATAATGTTTCAATCTATACAGGAGTAATATGTGAGGATAATGTTTTTTTAGGTCCATCTATGGTTTTTACAAATATTCTAAATCCTAGAAGTGCGATTATTAGAAGAGATAGTTATGTAAAAACTTTAGTAAAGAAAGGAGCTTCAATTGGTGCTAATTCTACAATTATTTGCGGAAATACCATTGGTGAATATGCTCTTGTAGGTGCAGGAAGTGTTGTTACTAAGCCAGTTAAGCCCTATGCTTTAGTAGTTGGAAATCCTGGCAAACAAATTGGTTGGGTCAGTGAGTATGGTCATAGATTAGAATTTGTTTCTGGAAAAGCTAAATGCCCAGAGTCGTTAAAGTCTTACGAACTAAAAAATGGATTCATAAAAGAGATTAAATAATGGATAAAATAAAGTTTGGAATTATAGGGGCTGGTCATATTGGTAAAAGACATGCAGAGATGGTATTGAGAAACACAAATTGTGAACTTACTGCTATTTGTGATGTTATACCCAAAGAAAGTTTAGCATTAGAACCTTACGACGTGCCATTTTACAATGATTATTTAAAAATGCTTAACACCCACCAAGAAATTGATGTTGTTTGTGTCTGTACTCCAAATGGTTCACATTCTGATATTTCTATTTCTGTTTTGAAACATGACAAACACGTTGTAATAGAAAAACCAATTGGACTAACTGTAGCCAATTGTGAAAAAGTGATTTTTAATGCACTTCAAAGAAACAAACATGTCTTTGCTGTAATGCAAAATAGATATTCTCCACCAAGCGAATGGCTCAAAGAAATCATTGAAGCTAAAAAATTAGGTAAAATATTTATGGTTCAAGTAAATTGTTTTTGGAATAGAGATGATAGGTATTATAAAAAAGGAGGATGGAAAGGAACGCATGATATGGATGGTGGTACACTTTTTACTCAATTTTCACATTTCATAGATATTATGTATTGGTTGTTTGGAGACATAGAAAATATTCAGGGGAAATTTGAGGACTTTACCCACCAAGAATCTACAGATTTTGAGGACTCAGGAATAGTTTCTTTTGATTTTAAAAAAGGAGGTATAGGCTGTTTGAATTATTCTACAGCAGTTTGGAACTCCAATCTGGAAAGCAGTATAACAGTAATTGGAAGCAAAGGAAGTATTAAGATTGGAGGTCAGTATATGAACGAAATTGAATATTGTAATATTGAAGATTGCAAAATGCCCGAACTTGCACCTTCTAACCCGCCAAATGATTATGGTCCTTATAAAGGAAGTGCAGCAAACCACCATTATATTATTGAAAATGTTGTAGAGACATTAAGGGGTCAAAATGTAGCAACAACTAATGTTTTGGAAGGATTAAAAGTAGTAGAAATTATAGAAAAAATTTATAAACTTAGAGATAGTCAAAAATGAAAATTTACGACAAAATAATTGCTAAAGAAGAAAAAATTGCTGTTGTTGGGTTAGGGTATGTGGGGCTTCCAATAGCTTTAGAATTTGCCAAAATAACAAATGTTATAGGTTTTGACATTAACCCAGATAGGGTGTCTATGATGAAAAATAAAATTGACCCTAGTAATGAGTTGGTTTCAAGTGATTTTGACAATTGTTCAATTGAGTTTACTCATACAATTGAAGATTTAGAAAAAGCTAAGTTTTTTATAGTAGCTGTCCCAACACCAATTGATCAAAGTAAAGAACCAAATATTAAGCCATTACTTTCGGCAAGTGAAACAGTTGGAAAGGTTCTTAAAAAGGGAGATTATGTGGTATATGAATCTACTGTATATCCAGGATGTACAGAAGATGATTGCATTCCCGTTTTGGAAAAATTAAGTGGTTTAAAGTTTATTAAGGATTTTAAAGTTGGTTATTCACCCGAGAGAATTAATCCTGGAGATAAAGTTCATACTCTTTCAAGTATTGTAAAAGTCTCCTCTGGATGTGATGAAGAATCTTCAGAAGAAATTGCCAAAACCTATGAATTAGTTGTTTCTGCGGGTGTACATAGAGCATCATCTATAAAAGTAGCGGAGGCCGCTAAAATTATTGAAAATACCCAACGAGATGTAAATATTGCTTTGATCAACGAACTTTCTGTGATATTCAATAGAATGAATATAAATACTTACGAAGTGTTAGAAGCTGCTGGAAC
>CALKFX010000201.1 GCA_938084875.1 uncultured Flavobacteriales bacterium
ATAATTTATCTCTATATATTATGCCAATTTTCTATACTTCCTATTGAATTAAAAGCAATAGAAAACGATACTATAAAAATTGTTTCCTGGAATATTAAAATAGTTCCAAAAGTATTAGGACTATTAACAAAATCAGCTAGAAAAAAACAAAAAGATAGAGCACCAAGAATCATCCAATACTTAAACAATTCTAATTTCGATATTGTAATCCTTCAGGAATTATTTGACCAATCAATTTCCAAAAAGTTTTGTCAGGATTTAAAGATTAATTACCCTTACATCTTATCTCCAATAAAAGAAGGATTTACAGTAAAAATGACCAGTGGAGTGATGATTCTTTCCAAGTATCCTTATGAGCTAATCGCCCACGAAATATTCAATGTTTCGAAAAAAACAGATAATTTGGCACAAAAAGCATGTAGTTTAATAAAAATAAATATTAACGGTAAAAAAATACTTATTGGAGGAACCCATTTAGATTCTAGGAATGAAGAATCTAGATTATTACAAAGTAAGTTGACCAAAGAGAAAATAATAGCACCATTTATTAATGATACTATTCCTATGTTTTTAGCAGGTGATTTTAATGTGAATAATCCCTCAGACGGTTACTATAGCTTGTCAAGGTTGTTCAATTTAGAAAATTACCAACTTAACGACGACAGGCCCTATACTTTTGACGAATTCAATAGTTGGAATGAAAAGGGGTATAAATCTTGGATAGATTTTATTTTTTATCAAAAAACCAAGAAAATTGAAGTTGTAGACCAATATATTCTTCGACCTGTGATGACCTATAAAAAAACTAAAATGGATTTGTCAGACCATTACCAAATAGTCTTGAAAGCAGTTATTCGTTAAGAGCAGATAGTCTTTTTAAAAGTGGCGGATGAGAATAGTGAATAAATGTATACAAAGGATGTGGATATAGATTTGAAAGACTGTCTACAGATAGTTTTTTAAGAGCTGTCTCCAAGGCCGCTCCATTGTGAGTAATCTTAGCATAATTATCTGCTTCAAACTCATTTTTCCTACTATTAATATTCATTAAAATACTTAGTATGGTCCCAATAGGACTGTAGAGAATTCCAAAAGCAACCAATCCTAAGTGAAATACCATTTCTTTGCCCCCCAAAGCTTGGGAAATTTCTCCAACTTTTAGACAAGTCTCTAACAAAAAACAGATCAATCCCAATTGAGAAATTGTTAGAAATAAGGAAGTGAATACATGCTTTTTTTTATAGTGGCCCACTTCGTGAGCTAAAACTGCTACCAATTCTTCTTCAGTATGTTTCTCTACTAAAGTATCGTACAGAGCAATGGTTTTTCTTGGTCCTAATCCACTAAAAAATGCATTAGCTTTTGAGGAACGTTTCGAACCATCTATGATGTAAATATTCTTTAATGAATAACCTACTTTTTTTGTGTAGGATTCTATTTTTTCTCTTAAACTGCCCGCTTCCAAAGGGGTTAACTTATTAAAAATAGGAACTATTAAGTCTGCATAAAACATATTTACTAGAAGCAGTATAAACGATAGAGAGACCCAAAGCCAAACCCAAAAATCATTTTCTAGTAAGGAAACAATATAGATTGCTCCAAATAACAGAACTCCACCAATTATTAATGTTAGTAGATAACCTTTAATCTTGTCCAAAACAAAAGTTTTAACAGTTGTTTTATTAAACCCATATTTTTCTTCTATGACAAAGGTGTTATAGCAACTAAATGGAATACTAATAAAATCGCTCAAAATAAAAAGTACTAGAAAAAAAATACTTGATTTTATAAATGGAATGTCATAATAAAGAGAAATAAAATTATCAAGCCAGCCATAGCCCTCAAAGACTAAAAATAATAGAGTTATTACGGAGGTTAATGTACTTGAAATTAGACTTACTTTCCCTTTTTCTTTAGAATAATTTTTTGCCTTTAGATATTTATCTTCGTCATAATAATCTTTCATAACAGCTGGAATTTCTGTTTTCCAATTTTTAGCATTAATAAAATCTAAAACTGTAGAAAATAGATAGTTAAAAATAACCAATCCTATTATTAAATAAAGCCAGTTTTCAGGAATCATTTGAATTTAATTAGTTAAAACTTACTAGATTTTTAAACTCGTTGATCCTTTCGTCAATTTGAAATTTATCTAGTTCTATCAACTTTTCAATCCCAAATTTTTCTACCGTAAATGATGCCATTGCAGAGCCAACAATAATTGCTTTTTTCATAGCTTCCCAATTTATTGTATCACAACTTGAAAGATAACCAACAAAACCACCAGCGAATGTATCACCTGCTCCAGTTGGGTCAAAAACTTCTTCTAAAGGAAGTGCGGGGGCGTAAAAAATATTATTTTCTCCAAATAATAAAGCGCCATGTTCTCCTTTTTTAATAATAAGATATTTAGGTCCCATGTCAAGAATTATTTTAGCTGCTTTTCTAAGAGAATAAACCCCAGAAAGTAATCTAGCTTCTTCATCATTAATTGTTAGTACATCTATTTCTTTAATTACCTTCTTCAAATCCTCCATGGCAATTTCCATCCAAAAATTCATAGTATCTAAGACAATTAATTTTGGACGAGATTCCATTTGCTGAATAACTTTCATTTGTACGGAGGGAGTTAGGTTTCCAAGCATTAGTATATCACAATCTTGATAACTATCTGGAACTATTGGGTCAAATGATTCTAAAACGTTGAGCTGTGTATCTAAAGTGTCTCTTGTATTCATGTCTTGATGGTATTTCCCAGACCAAAAGAAAGTTTTTTCACCATTTTTTATTTGGAGTCCCTCGGTATTGATTCCTCTCTCTTTAAAAAGGGCTATGGTTTCGTTTGGAAAATCTTCTCCAACTACAGAAATTATATGAGAAGAAT
>CALKFX010000202.1 GCA_938084875.1 uncultured Flavobacteriales bacterium
ATAAGTTAATTCCAAATATCAATAAAATATTAAATACAAAAATTCCTCTATTGAATAACTACAGTTATATGTAGTCTAATAATTTATACGTAAAGTAACCTACTATTTCGTGTAGAAGTATTTTCCAGTCAAATAAAGAGGAGGATTGTGGTACTATTAGATATTCTAAATCAAAGTGTTTTATGGTAGGTTTTTTAACATAAGGGTCTGTATGAAGATTGGTTTTTTTAAAACAGGCCAAAGATCTTCTTAAATGATAATCAGAGGTAATAATTAAACAATTAATTACTTCATTTTTATGAATTTGAGTCAATATTTTTTCGCAGTATATGGCATTTTCGTAAGTGTTTTTCGATGAGTTTTCTACTAAAATACAACTGTCAGGAATACCAATTTTAACCAAGTATTTTTTTAATATTTCAGCTTCTTTCAGCTTAGATGTTAAACTTCCAGAAGCACCAGAAATAAGAATTTTTTTTATTTTTTTTTCGGAAAATAATTCTATTGTATTTAGCAACCTATCGTTGTTTTTCAAAAATAAAATATTTTCTGGGCTAGATTCAATATCTATCATTCCACCTAGAAGAATGCCATAATCGTATTTTTCCTTTGGAACAATATATTTCAAAGTCCATAAATCATTTATGAACTTATAAATGAAAGGATTACTAAAAAAGATTAAAAATAAGAGCCCAAAAGTTAAGAATCTCCTTCTTAAGTATTTTCTTTTGTGAAGTAGAGAAGCTAATAAAAAAACTACAATCCAGAAGAAAGGATCTATCAAAAAAGACAATATTTTGGATAATAAAAAAAACACTTTACTAATAATGATTAATTTTGTGGGAATTACGTTATCAATTATTACAATATTTCTATGCTAATTTAAATTAAATGGATTTAACACCCTACCAACCAAAGAATAAAATTAGAATAGTTACTGCTGCTTCTCTTTTCGATGGCCATGATGCTGCTATTAATATTATGAGAAGAATTATTCAATCTACTGGCTGTGAAGTAATTCATCTGGGACACGACAGAAGTGTAGAAGAAGTAGTTAATTGTGCGATTCAAGAAGATGTTCAAGCAATTGCTATGACATCTTACCAAGGTGGCCATAACGAATATTTTAAATTCATGTATGACTTGCTTATCAAAAAAGGTGCTAGTCATATAAAGACATTTGGCGGAGGAGGTGGTACTATTTTACCAGAGGAAATTAAAATTTTAGAGGACTATGGTATAGAAAAAATTTACCATCCTGATGATGGCAGGAAAATGGGACTTCAGGGAATGATTAATGACTTAGTGAAAAGATGTGATTTTATTACTGGTGAAAAGAAAATTAAGGCGCTTGGAAAAATAGTTCCTGAAGATCATCTAGATATTGCTAAGCTTATTTCATCTGCTGAAAATTTTGGAGAAAGTAATTTAAAGATTCTTAATGAAATCAGAACTAAAGTTGAAAAATTCAACATTCCAGTTTTAGGAATTACCGGTACTGGAGGAGCTGGAAAGTCATCTTTAGTAGATGAGTTAGTAAGACGTTTTCTACACGATTTTAAGAATAAAAATTTAGCTATTATTTCTGTAGACCCTTCTAAAAGAAAAACCGGAGGTGCTTTATTGGGAGACAGAATTAGAATGAATTCAATAAATAACTCTAGAGTTTACATGCGTTCTTTAGCAACTAGACAAAGTAATTTAGCCCTTTCTAAGCATGTATCACAGGCTGTAGACATTTTGAAATATGCAAAATTTGATTTAATTATTTTAGAAACATCTGGAATTGGCCAATCAGATACAGAAATTCTAGATCATAGCGATGTATCTCTTTACGTTATGACTCCTGAATTTGGCGCTGCAACACAGTTGGAGAAAATAGATATGTTAGATTTTGCTGATGTTGTTGCTCTAAATAAATTTGATAAAAGAGGATCTTTGGATGCAATAAGAGATGTGAAAAAACAATATAAAAGGAACCACAACTTATGGGACGCAGAAGATGAAGATATTCCAGTTTATGGAACAATTGCTTCGCAATTTAACGACCCAGGAATGAATAACTTATATAAGCACTTAATAGATTTAATTAATAAATCTTCAAAAACTGACTTTTTATCGTCTTTTAAATCCAATAAAGAGCTTTCTGAAAAAGTATTTATCATTCCTCCTAACAGAGTTAGATACCTTTCTGAAATTGCTGAAAATAATCGAGAATTTGATAAAAGATTAAATCAACAAGTAGAACTTGCCGATAAATTATTTGTGTTAACAAAAACACTAAAGGAATTTTCTTGGGATAACAACAGTAGTGTTAAATCAAATTTAGAGGAAAAAATTGACCAAATTAAACTAGATTTTGATGCAAGAAATCAAAAAACTATTGACGAATGGGACAGTTTTTACCAATCTTACAACAAAGAGTTTTTTAAATTTAATGTTAGAGATAAAAAATTGAAAATCGCAACTAGTTCAAAATCTTTATCTAATTCGAAAATTCCAAAAGTTGCTTTACCAAAGTTCACTTCTTGGGGAGATATTATTAGATGGGTTAATCAAGAAAATGTTCCAGGTAAATTTCCATTTACAGCTGGATTATTTCCTTTTAAAAGAGAAGGTGAGGATCCTACCAGAATGTTTGCGGGTGAAGGGGGTCCTGAAAGAACCAATAAAAGATTTCATTATCTAAGTTTTCAAATGCCTGCAAAAAGACTTTCTACTGCATTCGATTCTGTTACCTTATATGGTAATGATCCAGGACTTAGACCAGATATTTTTGGTAAAATTGGAAATGCTGGTGTTTCTATATGTTGCTTAGACGATGCAAAAAAGTTATACTCAGGATTTGATCTTTCTTCAAATACTACTTCTGTTAGTATGACTATTAATGGACCTGCTCCCATGCTACTAGGCTTTTATATGAATGCAGCTATAGATCAAAATTGTGAAAAGTACATCAAGAAGAATAATCTTGAAAATGAAGTTAAAAAGACAATTGAGAAGATTTATGGTAATAATCCAATCCCTAAATACCAAGGAGAATTACCTAAAGGCAATAATGGACTAGGACTTATTTTGCTTGGAGTAACAGGAGATCAAGTTCTTCCTGAGGAAGTTTACAATAAAATAAAAAACGATACATTATCCCAGGTTCGCGGAACAGTACAAGCGGATATTCTCAAAGAAGATCAAGCACAAAACACCTGTATTTTTTCTACAGAGTTTGCATTAAGACTCATGGGAGATGTGCAGGAATATTTTATTGATAAAAAAATTAGAAATTTTTATTCTGTTTCAATTTCAGGTTATCATATTGCAGAAGCAGGTGCTAATCCTATAACTCAATTAGCATTTACATTGTCTAATGGTTTTACTTACGTAGAATATTATTTGTCAAGAGGAATGTCTATTGATGATTTTGGACCTAATTTATCTTTTTTCTTCTCCAATGGTATTGACCCTGAATATGCAGTCATTGGTAGAGTAGCGAGAAGAATTTGGGCAAAAGCTATGAAATTTAAATATGGTGCTGATCAAAGGGCACAAAAGTTAAAATACCATATCCAAACTTCTGGTAGATCACTTCACGCTCAAGAAATAGATTTTAATGACATTAGAACAACTCTTCAGGCGCTTTATGCCATATATGACAATTGTAATTCGTTACATACTAATGCATATGATGAGGCAATAACTACACCAACAGAAGACTCTGTAAGAAGAGCTATGGCCATTCAGCTAATTATTAATAAAGAATTGGGCTTGGCTAAAAATGAAAACCCATTACAAGGCTCTTATATAATTGACGATTTAACCAACTTGGTTGAAGAAGCTGTATTAATTGAATTTGACAGAATCAACGAAAGAGGAGGAGTTCTAGGAGCAATGGAAACTATGTATCAAAGAAGTAAAATACAAGAAGAATCTCTTCACTACGAGACGCTAAAGCATACTGGTGAATTTCCTATAATTGGAGTTAATACTTTTTTAAATTCCAAAGGTTCTCCTACCATTGTACCTGGGGAAGTAATTAGAGCAACTAATGAAGAAAAAGAACATCAAATTAAAATGCTAAAAGATTTTCATAATTTTAATGAGTCTAAATCTCTTAAAGCACTTGAAAAGGTAAAATTTTCTGCAATTAATCAAGAAAATATATTTGAAGAATTGATGGAAGCATGTAAATGCTGTTCTCTAGGTGAAATTACAAAAGCATTATTTGATGTAGGTGGTCAATACCGGAGAAATATGTAATTTATTGGTATTCGTAACAACCCAAATCATTCGGAATAGATCGTAAATTATTGAGTATATCATCGGTAATATTTGAACTTTTACCTAAATCTATTATTTCTGAGGAATCTGTTAGTTCAAAGTTCCATTCTTCAGGATTTTTGAAATGTATTTTAGGATTAAATAAACAATTATTTAATAAAGGATTTTCAATTGTATCTTCTGTTTTTAAAGAACAATGATCAAATAATGCATTAGTAGGAATTCCAGTGA
This sequence comes from uncultured Flavobacteriales bacterium, assembly GCA_938084875.1. Taxonomy (GTDB): domain Bacteria; phylum Bacteroidota; class Bacteroidia; order Flavobacteriales_D; family Parvicellaceae; genus MED-G20. Next base: position 4,507 of record CALKFX010000202.1, read on the forward strand.
TATCGAACCCTAAAGTGTCACACACAAAGTCAGTTGTTGAATTTCCATCAATTATACAATTGATGAAGTTGGCTTGGTTAAAAGGTCTAAATATAATTTGTCCGTTGGTACTTTCGTAATAATCTTTTATAACAAAAGCAGGACTTGTTCTATAACCACTACTGTAATTTGAAAAAGTACAATGTTCAAAATTAATACTTCCCCCAATGCTTATAAATGCTGAGTAGTTGTTAGAATTGGCAAATAAACAATTCGTTGCAGATAAATTTGACCCTTGTGATAATATATTGGAATACAGTGAGTTATGTATCTTTAATTTGTTTAAAGATACATAGTTGTTTAGCGAAAAAGTATCCACTTGAATACCAATTATTGCATTTTTAATTTCGGCATGTGTTATGGTAGAGTTAAGAGCATTAGAAAAATAAATACCTCTCCACTGTCCAGCTATGGAATCTGCAGAGTAAAGTAAATAATCTTCAGTTCTATCTTGTTGAAAAACTACTGGATTATTTAAATTCCCGTTGACGTTTAAGGTACTTTTATATACATAGAGTGCAGCATTTGAGTGTCCATGTATTTTAGTTCCTTCTTCTATAGTAAGTGTTAAATTTGAGTCTAATGATGGGTAACCAACAGCAGCTACTCCATAAATTACGTGGGGTTTATCGTTAGTCCATGTACCTTGAACAATTTCATTTACATGAAAATATGCATCTTGTCCCCAAGCATTTAGAACTATTTTATTGAAATTGCCATTGGTTTCAAATATAATTTGATCTTCTACCACAAGAGGAAGTGAAGTGCCATTAGGGTCAATAGTTACTTCTATAAATATGAAAATACTATCTCCTGGAAGTATAGAAATATCATTAAAAACTACTCCAGATTCACCATCAATATTTATTCTAAAAGGTGAATTAGTACCGTTTTGTAAAGATATGTTACTAATATTTATGGTTCCTGAGTTCTTGTTGTAACATTTAAATCTTTTGGTGGTTGATCCAATAGTTGTGAAAAGTGTGTCAAATAGGATGGTGTCTGTAGAAGTATCAATATTAAAATTAGGGCTGGTAAGTAAATTGTTTTTTTTACAGCTTAATATTTGAAGGGTTGAAAATATTATTATTGTATATACTAAATGCTTTATTTTCATAATCTAGTGCAATATATATACAACTCAGAAAACTTTAATTTATTTTAATCTTATTATTTTTTGTTAATCTAATTTAAAGATTAAATTTGCAACTCTTAAATCTTAAAATGAAAAAAGATAT
>CALKFX010000203.1 GCA_938084875.1 uncultured Flavobacteriales bacterium
CCAGTATTGGTAAAAACAAATACACATTCTCCGTTAGCACTTTTTTCAATTTGGCCATAATCATGAGTTGACTTGTCAAAAGTTATTTCAGCACCCTGAGTTAGTGCAATACCTTGTTGTGCTGTAGAATTTATTGTTAAAAATGTTGCTATTAAAAAGCTAAATTGTAAAATTGTTTTTTTCATGGTGTTAATTTAATCTTAATTATTTCAAATATATAAAATGTGTTTTAATATATAGGCTCAAAAACCAGACCATTTTAATCTTTGTTATTCTTTTTTTTAGAGTTTTCTATTCTTTCTTTCTCTTTTTCACTTTCTTTTTCAAGAACTTCTAAGTATTCAATGTCAATATCTTCTAGATGTTCCAGCATTTTTGCAAGAGAAATTGCATTTAATTTCTTTCCAATTATTTTCTTTTCGTCATCCAGTAGATATACTTGTGGAGTGCTGAATATATCATAGCTCAATCTAAAATTTAAACTTCCAAGGGTAGTTACTCTTTTTTCATAGATATAAAATTTTGCATTTTCATTGGCATCTGGAAAATCAGAAATGTTTATCCATTGTAGTTTTTTTTCTTTAACATATTCTATCCATTTTTTATTTTCAAGGTTGGTACCAACTGCAATAAACTCAATATCAATATTCTTTTCTTTTAGCTCTTTGTAAAGCTCAATCATTTTAGGAATTTCTTTTTTACAATGTCCACAATCAGGGTCCCAAAAAATTAATAGATTATATTTATTAGGGAGTTTGTAAAAGTCGATCCAATTAGATTCAGAGGTGTCTGCTAATATTAATCTAGGTGCTTTCTTTCCAATTAAAAGCGGATCTGTTTTTTCGGCCTTTTCACATAAGTCAACTAGTTTTGTAGAGTCAATCCAATATGCTTTAGAATCTTCAACTGGACAATAATATTTTTTTGCCATGCAAACAAATACAGCATCCATACCCATAATATTTGATGTTTCATATTTATAGGTTAGGTGGTGAACGGTATATTTAAAAAGTTCACTTTTAGGATCCATTTTATCTATTACTTTGTGTGCATAATGACATATTGTATCTGGAATTTGAGGAATCATGTTCTTGAAGAAAAAATCCAATTTCTTATGGTAAACTGGTGTATGAACAATCCTATTGTCAGTTACATCAATATTGTCCCAGTAATGATTTAGATAATACCTATATTTTAGGGAATCGTTTTCTTTTATTTCATCAGGAATTTCAGGATCAATAGACATTGCAAGCACTTTTGCAGCAAGAAGGTTTTTATTATTGGTAATGTTGTCTCTTTGGTAGTTCTTAACTTCTAAATCAAGTGCATTTCTCTTTTTTTCGTTGTTTTCGTCCTGAAGAGATATTGCTTTATTTTTCATGGACCCTAAAAACATAATATAATCATAGAAAACTTTATTATTTTCAGATTTGACGACTTTCATTTTACCATTGAAATCATTGATATCAGTTTCCATTAATACATCTTCGTCTGCTACAATAAATTCAAAGTATTTAGAGTTTGGACAGACTACTGCATAAATACCTCCTGTAAGCTTTTTTTTATTAAAAATGACTGTTTCATTTTTAGAGTATGCGGTATCAGCATAATAAAGTTTCTCCCCGAAATATCTTGCTAAAAATACAGTTGTATCTTTTAAACCACTTATTTTAAAATTTAAGTTTTGTTGTCCAAATAAATTGGCCGTTGCAAATATAAATAGTATGATAAAAGTTCTTTTAATAAATAACATATATCTAAAATAATTATAATGTCATGTAGGCTGTTAAATTTAACATTTTTTAAGCAAATATCGGTAATATCTAACTTGAAAATAAAAAAAGCGGAAAAATTCCGCTTTAACATAAATTATAAATAATTGTAAACAATAAACTATTACATGATAGAATCTTTAAACTAAATACTAATAAATAGTTCATTCCTATAATTTAATATAACTACACACATTAAATACTATAATAATGGGGGGTGAACAAAATATTTAGAATGGAAAACTATACTAGTCTATTGAATAATTATTTTAATAGTTTCTTTTTGGTTTTCTAAAAAATAAATTCCTTTTGCTAAGAAGATTAAAACAGTATGATTTACTATTCCAGACCAAACTATTTTTCCTATTGCATTATATATATTAATGTTTTCATTACTTATAATACTCTCAATATTTATGTAGCCATTTGAGGGATTTGGAAAAACTGAAAAACTATTAGAAATTAATTTTTCATGATTGGTTAAATCATTGGTAAACACGTTTATATTATCCAAAGCTATTATATATCTATCGTTAGAGTAATGTCTAAAAGCTATATATAATGGGGTGTTTAATGGGATACCTTCTAATTTTACCTGAAAATCTGTCCAAAGATTTGGAAGAGCAATCGTGTCAAAAAACAACATACTATTTAAAATACTATCTTTTTCTAAATATTGAGAACAAAAAACCTGAAGAGCTTCTGGATAAGACCCGTCTAATGACTTGGCTTGAAAATTCAAATAATTACCATCATTTGTAAAGGTTAAAGCTGGAGTTATAATAAAATTATTTGCTGCAATAGTATCATTAAACCAGGAATTAGCAGCCATTATAGAATCGCCAATGCTTAAAGAGTCATAATCTTCAACAAGATGAAAAGAACTGCTTAGACTAGAAACCATTGGGTCATTATAAGGAGCAGCCATATCTCCATCTATAAAACTCCATGAAGATAAATTCCCGTTATTAAAATTTTGATTTAATAATTCAGTTTGGGCTAAGGAGAATCCAAAAGAAATTGAAAAGAAAAATAAAAATATATTGCGCATTACTTCTTTTTTATCGGTAATAATGGCAAATGTAATTATTTCCTGTCAACAATAGAACATGGACAATATATCTAATCAATGAGTTTATTTAAAAATGCTGGTATTATTTTTGATAAATTCAATGTATGAAATTTTTACTCTCTCTTTCACTTTCTCTCTCTTTAATTTTAGGCTTTTCTCAAGGCTATTCTTTAAATGACTTTTATAAATCCGATATTGTTTTGGAAAATAAGACAGATTCTATTTTTAATATTTTAAATGATACATCTAGAGTTGGTCAAATGATTGTTCCTGCTATTGGAAGATTGGGAAAATCTAGAGATCATGTTTTGGCATTGGCAAAAAAAGGATGGATTGGAGGAATACTATTATTGAATGGTACTTTTGAAGAATTCTCAAATGATGTGCAAAACTACGACAGTACAATGATTTCCGAAGGCCACCTTCCTTTAATTTTCAGTGCTGACGCAGAACCTACACTAGTAAACAGAAAAATCGTAGGGTCTCAAAAAGTTCCTTATACAAATACTATTCACACCATAGATAGCGTAGAAATTATTGCCAGTATTATCTCAGAGGATCTTAATAAAATTGGAATTAATCAGAACTACGCACCAGTTATTGACGCTTCCCCAAATAAGGTAGTTAGTAATAGAAGTTTTGGCTTAAATATGGATACGGTTATTTCCTTTTCTAATATATTCATTAATACTACTCAGAAACAAAATATTATTGCTACCGCAAAACATTTTCCTGGTCATGGTTACGTTAAAGGAGATACTCATAAGGAATTAATCTTTATTGACGGAGAAATGAAAGAAGTTGAAAATTATATTCCTTTAATTCAAAGTGGTGTAACTTCAATAATGGTGGCCCATCTTGCTATAAAGAATAATAAAGAGTACAACACCTTTGGTTTGCCTTCTACTTGTTCAAGAAATATTGTTACCGATCTTTTAAAAGACTCTTTAAGATTTGAAGGGTTAATTGTTACAGATGCTCTTAATATGGGTGGAGTAGCTAATTTAGAGAACAACGGTTTAAAGGCTGCTCAAGCAGGATGTGATCAGTTACTTATGCCAATAAATGAAGAAAAAGTGTTGTTAGATATTCTAGAACTTATTGAAAAAGATCAAACTTTTAGAAAAGAAATTTATAATTCAGTAAAAAAAATAATAAGACTAAAAATTTGCCTTGGGAAATTAATTTAATTATAGGTCTTTTTATTCCACTGGTACTCACTAGGGTAAACGTTTTGAGAAAAACAAATGAAAGTAGAGAGAGAACACAGCATAATAAAGGCATATAAAAACCATGCTATTCTATGATAGCCAAAATAACCCATATCAACTTCAGCTCCATTCAAAATTAACCATGTTGGTGTAAAAGCAGCAATTAATAATGCAGCAATTCCAACGGTTAAAAACATAGATTCTATAGACTTAAGCGGCATGGCCATTGCTTTTTTTATCCATCCTAGGTCGTCTCCCCATTGATGAACCAATAAATAATTTTTATTTTTAAGAGGAATGAATAACAAAGGGTCTTTGTTGCAGTCTTCTAAGTCAAAAGCTTGGGATGGAGCTAAAATAAAGAAATGTTCTACAGATAGATTATTTGCTTTTTCAATTTCCTTAATTTTAAAAATAGCTTCTTTTGGTATATCGTTTTTGAAATACTTAGTAGGTAAAAATCTTAGACGATGTTGAATTGCAATTTTTTTAATGGATTCAATGTTGAATATATCCTCTTTAGTATTGGTAATAACATCAGCAAAATAGTTACTAGAATCAGATTTTGATATATTTTTTTCTATTTCAGTTTCTTTAATAACTTCGCTATCTAATAATTGATTTACAGAGTTTACAAAATCATTTTCAGAATTGCTTCTTACTTTAATAAGCTCTTTTTTAAGGTCAATACTATCAAACATATTTAGGTTTTTTACTAAAATATATACAAATTTTAGCGTTTGCTATTTTGTTTAATTGTTTCAGAGAAATTATTGTAATTTATTTTTCTTCATTTAGTTTTTTTGGTATTTGCTCTGAACAATATCCACAAATGCTAGAATAGATATTATAAAATAAAATGTCGCTTTGTTCATAGCATGTATGGAATTACCCAATATTTTAAGATCAGCTTTCTCTCCTCCTTCGGTCAATAGCATAACCCCAACAACAAATAAAATAAAAAGCCCTAAAACCTCATATTTTCTATTCTTTTGTAAAAATTCAGATACTTTATTTGCAGCTAAAATCATCAAAATACCTCCAACAACAATTGATATTGCCATTATCACAAAATTATCTGTTAGTGCCATTGCACTAAGAATTGAATCAAACGAGAAGACAAGATTCATTAAAACAATCATAAAAATTACTCTTTTAGTAGAAGCTTTGGTTTTATGTTCTTGATGCACCTTAAAAATAATCATGTGCCAAATTTCTTTTACAGAAGTGTAAAGAATAAATCCACCACCAAATAAAATGATTAGGCTATGCAGATTCATTTCAAAGGAAATAATTTCAGATTCACTAATTAAAAATGAATTCTTAAACTTTTCAACCAAATTAACTAGGATAAATAGTAAAGCGAGTCTTAAAACTATTGCAATTGTAATACCAATTTTCCTAACAAACTCTTGTTTTTCAACCGGGGCTTTTTTAGACTCTAATGCTATATATAAAAGATTGTCAAATCCTAAAACAACTTGCAATGCAATTAGCATAATTAGAGTGCCAATAATTCCAACTATTTCCATACCATCAAAGAAAGTGAAAATCTAATAATTTAGACAAGTGTAAAAATATTTTTTTAAAAAATTAGTTTGAAAAATCTAAAAATAGAGCCATTTAAATTGACTTTTGTTCTGAATTAATAATGCTGGAGCTGGGAATTTAATTATAGAGAAAGTATTTAAAAATAACTTTAAAAATTTATTTTTTGTTTCTATTTCTGTTAAATCTAAATCAAAACTTATTATGTATTGAGACTGTCTTTTTAAATTATCACATTCTGCGCAATTTAAATTTGGATTATATCTAGCACCTGTAAATCCATCTATGGAGTATCCTAAAGCGAGGTTGATATATTTTAAGATTTTAAATTTTTCTTGAATTCTGGTATTAAAATCCAATGTGATCCAATAGGTCTGTCCGTTGTAGTCTTTTAATATTCTTTCAGAAAAACTATTACCTAGTAAGGTGGGCCTGTAAGTAGCATAAGGGCTTAAATGAGAGGAAAATTTCAATTCTAGAAATTGGGCATTAAATTTTTTTTCTTGAACGTAAAAAAGACCTGTTCCAATAAAATTAGAAATTAAATCATAATTGGAAAATCCCCATTCTGTAGAAAATCCATCTAAAACTTCAATCCCCAACATGAAAAATAAGCTATAGAAACAACTTTTTTCAAGAGGATGTTCAATATTTTTTTTATCCAAAAACAAATGACTTTTTCTAGCAACTTGATAAGAAGAAAATACATGACCCATTTTATCCATATAATTCCATTCCTCAAAATCATTAAAAAAATGAAAAGAAGTTTGTGGATACTTTTTATACCATAGGTTATAAAGACCAAAATAAGACAAGCTCGTTGCTCCTAATGCTGTAGCATTTAGGATTATATTTTTTTTCGTTATTGAATCTCTACATTTTTTTTCTTGAGCTGTATAACTAATTTGAATAATTATGGCAAGTAGTAAAAACAAATAATTAAAACTACTTACTTTATATAGTTTCATAAAGTAATTCTAATTATTTAGGTTGGATAAATACTTGGAACCATTTACAATTACTCTTGCAAATAAAGATTGTTGAACTCCCCATACATTTAATTGCTCAGAAAAATTGGTTTTAGAATATTGAATATGGTATCCAAAATCAATAGACAAATCTTTATTTATAAAATAATTAAATAAAAGTCCAGATCCAAAGCCAAGGCCATAACCCCCAGGACTGTTGACTTGACTCTGGTTGTTCTGTATCGAAGCATTTTGAATTATATTGTACTGTTGATTATTAACCACAATATAATTCTCTTTTAGTCTCATTTCTAATAGTTGAATAAAGATGGGAGTTAATATAGATAAATTAGACTCTTCGTATATGGTTTTGGTAATCCCTAAATTTATCATGTTTCTTTTTTCTTTTCCATTAATACTAACTGGAAAATATTCAGGTTCCAAAGACTGTGTTACAGATTGATTTTCAATAGCGATGGTTAAAAAATCTTGAACATTAATATCTGCAAAATTAAAATCTATATAATATTTGGTTTTTCTTTTTTGCTTTCCTATATGAAATCCAATTTCATTTCCAATAGAATATTCAATATCGTTGGGTATATCATAAATAGAGTAGGGGTATTGAAAAAATTGGTCAAAAGTAGGTTTGTTTATGCTATTATCAAAAATACTAAATACATTGTAATTAGTATAATTACCACCATAGATAAATGCAGTATTTTTATTTGCAAAATAACCTCCTCCATTAATTCCTAAAACAAGTTCACTTTTTTGCTGACCAAGAGAAAAAATGGGTGTAAATAATAATAAAAAATAAATTTTTCTCACAGTTAATAATTTAATAGATAATCAATTTTTTCATTTAAATTTTTATTGGCTAAAAACTGATCTTCTAAGTCACTTGCAAAAGGTACTGGAGTGTCTATACTTGCACATCTTACTATTGGGGCGTCCAAATATTCGAAGCAATTTTCATTAATTAATGAAGAAATTTCTCCACCTATTCCACCTGTTAAACAGTCTTCGTGTAGAACTAATACTTTGTTGGTTTTTTTTACACTTTCAAATATAGATTCTTTGTCAAGTGGTAAAAGAGTTCTTAAATCTAATATGTCAGCCGAAATATTTTTATCTTTTATTGCTTTATTAGCCCAATGTACCCCCATTCCATAGGTAATAATACTTAACTCGTTGCCTTTTTCAATTAGTTTTGCTTTTCCAATTGGAGTAACGTAATAGTTCTCAGGAACCATTCCACTTAAACTTCTATATAAAGCCTTATGCTCGAATATCATAACAGGATTTGGATCTTCAATTGCAGCCAGCATTAATCCTTTAGCATCTTCCGGGTTAGATGGATACAAAACTTTTAACCCGGGCGTATGAGAAAACCAAGCTTCATTACTTTGTGAATGAAATGGTCCAGCTCCAACTCCAGCACCTGTAGGCATTCTAATTACCACATCTGCATTTTGACCCCATCTATAATGTAGCTTTGCCAAATTATTCACTATTTGGTTAAACCCTACAGTCACAAAATCTGCAAATTGCATTTCCATTATTGCTTTTTTATTTTTTAGTGAAAGGCCCAAAGCAGCTCCTACTATTGCAGATTCGCATAGAGGTGTATTTCTAACTCTATCTTTGCCAAATTTTTCTAGAAATCCTTCGGTCATTTTAAAAACACCCCCATATTCAGCAATATCTTGTCCCATAATTATAGAATTATCAAAATTCTCCATTCCTTGGTAAAGTCCTTGGGAAAGAGCATCAATAAATCTAATTTCTTTTTTGTTTTCTTTAGAATAAGTTTCGTTATTATAGTGTTCCTTATAAATATCTCCTAATTCTGAACCTAAATCTGCTTTTAATTTTGGGGTATCAAAAGCTCTTAACCAAGCTACATTAATGGTTTCTTTTATGTTTTTTTTAAACTCATCAATTTCATTTTCACTAAGAATATTATTTTTTAATATTTCTGTCTCAAGTTTTAAAATAGGGTCTTTTATTTTCCATTTTTCTTGCAGTCCTTTAGGATAGTATTTCGTTCCGGATGCTTCTTCGTGACCTCTCATTCTAAAGGTTAATGCTTCTACTAAGAATGGCTCAGGTTTTTTTGACTGTGACAATTTAACTTTCCTTATGCAGTCGTAAACCTCAAGAATATTATTGCCATCCACCTGCTCAGTTTTCATTCCATATCCAATTCCTTTGTCAATAAATTGCTTGCAATTAAACTGCTGTTTGGAGGGAGTTGACAGCCCCCATTGGTTATTTTCAATTACAAATATTACAGGCAATTGCCATACCGATGCAACATTTAAAGCCTCATGGAAATCTCCTTCACTAGCACCTCCATCTCCGCTAAATACTAAAACACATCTATTCGTTTTTTCTATTTTTTCTGCCAATGCTATTCCGCATGCAATTCCTAGTTGAGGTCCTAAATGGGATATCATCCCTACAACTTTATGTTGCATAGTTCCAAAATGGAATGATCTATCTCTACCTTTTGTAAAGCCCTCTTTTTTTCCTTGAAATTGACAAAATAGTTGGTACAAATCAACTTCTCTTGTAGTAAAAACCCCTAAATTTCTATGCATTGGTAAAATAAATTCATCTTTATTCATAGCCAAAGTTGATCCCACGGAAATAGCTTCTTGACCAATTCCGGAAAACCACTTAGAAATCTTTCCCTGTCTCAAAAGAATTAGCATTTTTTCTTCAATCAATCTTGGAAGTAAAAGAAACTTTAAGGCATTGATTATTTCAGGGTTTGTCATATAAATAAATGTAGACTTAAATTAAAAATAGAGTTTAAATTTATCAATATTTTACGTTACTCTGTAAAATATAATAGTAATTGTTTTCGATACTCATAAAGTTATATCCCCTTACTTATTGGAATTTTTTCGTGATTTATTTTATAGTTTATAATTGTAAAATTTGCAATTAATTTTAATTAATTAGTTTTGTTTCAAATATTTTTGATTTGATGAAAAAGTTTTTATTTAAGTTTTTACTTTCTTTTCTAATAACACCAATCTTTTTAACAAGTATTTATGCTACCCATATAATTGGAGGTGACTTTAAAGTTACTATGACTAATAATGGTGTTAGTTCTAGTGTATATGACATTCAACTTAGGCTCTATCGTGACGATGTTAATGGAGCTGTTAATATGCCTGCTTCTGTTACTATTGGAATTTATCAAGTAGGAACAAACAACCTACAAACAATAAAAACACTTTATTTAGACGGGGGTTCAGGTTCTTTAGTTCCTCTTGGAGATCCTTGCTACACCCCTAATCCATCTATTGTAAGGATTGAAGAAGGAGTTTATAGTGGATTGGGCTCTGTTAGTTTGCCCAATTTCTCTATGGGATATTATTTACATTATGAAACATGTTGTAGAAATGGTTTAATTGATAATTTGGCTACGCCTACTAGTGACGGAATTTCAATTTTTGCAATTATACCAGACCCATCTATTGGTCAAAATTCCACACCTGATTTTGGTGACTATCCAAATGATGCATATTTCTGCGTGAATAATATTAAATATTTCACTTGGCCTGTTACTGACCCAGACGGTGACTCCTTAGTTTTTTCACTTGTACCTCCGCTAAACGATGGAACCAATCCAAATAATGGAAATTCTGCTCCGGGTTCAGGAGCATATCCATTTTATCCTTCATGTAATTTTGCAGCTGGATACAATCAGTTTAACGTAATTGGCGGAACTCCTCAAATGTCTATAAATCCAGTTACTGGTGAAATAGCAGCATCTCCAGCCATTATTGGATATTTTCAATTTTCAGTGAGAGTTGAGGAATATAGAAATGGAGTAAAAATAGGTGAAGTTAGAAGAGATGCT
>CALKFX010000204.1 GCA_938084875.1 uncultured Flavobacteriales bacterium
TGAGTAATTACTAAGTTTGTATCACAATTGTCAAAACTAGTGATAGAGTCCATATAGTTTGGCAATAGGTAATTACAAACAGTATCTAAATACAATGTTTGCGATGGAATACAACTAACTGTTGGATTAATAGTATCTAAAATTGTTATATTAAAAGAGCATGTAGTAAAATTACCACTATAATCAGTGGAAGTAATTGTAATAACTGTATCGTTAAAAATTACTGTCCCAGAGGTTGGTGATTGAATCAAAATTGGATCTGGATAACAATTGTCGGATGAAGTTGTTGCAAGTGTATAATCAGGAATAATAAATTCACAATTTGAATTGTAATATTCAGTTGCATCTAAAGGGCATGTAAGTATTGGCGTTATTGAATCAAATAGATTAAGGTTAAAACTACATGAAGAAGAATTATTGGAAAAATCTGTTACTGTTAAAGTAATAATGGTATCTGAAATAAGGAAAATACCAGGACTTGGTGTCTGAACCATAGATAGGTTATTATCACAATTATCATTTACTAGAGCTCTATTGGTATAATCTCCAAGTACAAATAAACAGTTTTCATTAAAATAATCTGATGTATCTCCAAAACAATTTAATATTGGTTTAATGGTATCAACTAATGTAAGGTTAAACGAACAGCTTGAATAGTTACCTGAATCATCTGTTGCTACTAGTGAAATAACAGTATCAGAATTAACCAATGTTCCAATAGCCGGTACTTGAGTAATGGTAAGATTTAGATCACAATTGTCGGTTGCATTTAACAAAGATGTATAATCTGGGATTGTATAATCACAATTATTAGTATAATATTGAACTGTATCTGAAAGTGAAATAATAGAAGGAGAAATAGAATCAATCAAAGATAGATTAAATGAACAAGTAGAGCTATTATTATAATTATCTATAACTGTCAAAGTAATAGCAGTATTGTTGCTAATATTTAATCCAGGGCTTGGAAGTTGTGTCATTGACAGAGGATAGTTACAATTATCAACTGTAGTAGCCAATGAAGTATAATCTAAAACTGAAAAACCACAGCTACTATTGTAGAAGTCTGTTTGATCATTAGGGCAGGTTATATTTGGGTTAATATAATCGTTCACCTCTAAATTTAAAGTTACAACACTATCACATCCATTTGCTGCTTGTAGAGTATGCGTATAAGTTCCTGTTGAATTATACCAAATTCCATACCATAGTAAACTATCACATACCAAGGCATTGGTGTCTCCAACTACCGGAGTATTTATAGTTAAATTTAATGTTGCAATGCTATCACATCCAAGAATATTATTTGATAAATAGGTATATGTTCCAGAAGTGATATAGTTTATCCCGTTCCAGAAATAGGAAACACATGCGGTTGCTGTCTCACTAGATGCTTGATTAGGACCAAGTTCTATAAAGTCATAAGTACTATTGCCATCTGAGTCTATAGGTGGAGTATAACCATCTATTCCACTTGTAACTTTTCCATTTGCATCAAAAGTTGTAGTTGCTGGCCCCAATATTCCATCTGAATTACTGTCTGTATATCCTGCTTCAATTACATCGTTACATCCATCGTTATCACTATCTAAATCTAAAAAATCTTTAATATTGTCACTATCACTATCTATTTCAGAAGTAAGTTCAGCATTGTCATCCATTCCATTGTTGTCAGAATCTATAAAACCTAAATCGTTAATATTTATTCTTCCATCGTTATTTATATCAGCTGCTCCATCACCTCCCTCAACTATATCGAATATACCGTCATTGTCGCTATCTAAGTCGTTTTTATCCTGAATACCATCATTATCAGAATCTCTAAAACAACCTCTTAATGAAACCTCCCTCCAAGCTATTCCAGATAATCCTCCTGGTTGAGGATTAATAGAAAATAAGTCTATTCTTCCAACGTCTATTAAATCATTTCCAAGATTTAAGACGAATGGATTTCCTGCAACTCCTTCAGGAATATCTACATTTAAAACTGTTAATAGAATTGATCCTGATTGAGAATATACATTAATTGTACCAATATTTCCTATACTTTGTCCATCTGTCAAATCACCTCCTGCATTATTGTAAATAAGAAAACTACTTACAATATTAGGTTGATTTGCAAAAAAATATTTGATATCACTAATTGGGGTTTCAGTAAAATTATTTTTAGAAAAGGGAGTTCCTGCTGAAAAACCATTATATGAGTTGACAAGCCCTGACACTTGAGAATCTAAAGTAGTTCCAGAAATTGGTGTAATATCCACAATAGTACATTCTTCACTATCTAGAATCCCATCATTATCATCATCTATATCACAAAAGTCAGTAATATTATCGCCATCACTATCAATACCAATAACAGTAACATCAAAAGAACATGTAGTAGTATTTCCAGCCAAATCTGTACTTACCCAAGTATTGGTAGTAACACCAATTGGAAATAAACTACCACTTGGAAGACCAGATGTTTGAATAGTATTTGTAGAACCACAATTATCTATTGCAGTGGGAGTTGTAAAATTATAAATTGAACTACAATTATTAACATCTAATGTTATTGTAACATCTGTTGGACAACTAGAGAATTCTGGAGATTCTAAATCGGTATTGGTACAAAATTTTTGTTGGTTAAAACTACCACCTGTTGCACCTGTAAATCCCCAATAAACTAGTGGGTCTCCAAAAAATATATTATTAATTATGTCCCCTGTATATGAAAGAATTGGTGTAATCATATTTATCAAATAGACATTGAAAACTTGTGTTGTAGAGTTCCACTCTATTTTAAATCTTTTATACGAATTATCTTCAAGATTAGACACTGTCATTGGTCCAGCTAATTCATTAGAGTTATAATGGGTGACGTCCCCGTTCTTTTGAATAGATATATGATCACTAGCAGGATCATTTAAATCTGAATTTTGATAAGTATCTAAGTAAACTCCAATTGAAGGGTTTATAGTTCCCAACCCCATACCATTTCCTGCAACCCCCACTGAAGAACTTGACTGTTGCAATCCAAACGCTATTCCATCAGCTCCACCATCGTTAGAACCTAGATAAACATCGAAATCTAAAACAAAACTATTATTTAGGTCTATTTTATTTTTATTCCATACAGATCCAACACCTCCACTTGGATTTATGAAATAATTAGGTGTTAATTCAAAGCATTTACAACTTATAGTTCCATTTCTATCGGTAATATTAGTTGATGATGCATTTCCATTCACTTGATAACTTACATTTTGAGTGAAAGAGTTTACTATTGAACTAAATAACAACAATATTACAGAAAGAAGTCTAAACAAAATGAGATGATTTTAAAAACTAAGTTTAATACCAAAATTCCAGGTTCTTCCAAACCCATAGTATCCTTTATTTCTTGTATAAAATTCAACTTGATCTGGAGTATATAATTCTCCATTGGAATTTAGTGAATTGGTATTTAATTCTGCAATATATAGTGTATTTAATAAATTATTAATATTTAATCTTAAAGAAACAGTTTTGTCATTAATTTTGTTTCTGTAAAAGACACCAAGTCTAGCAATGCCATATATTGGCAATTTAGTTACTTGACCACCTTCTTGATAAAATTGATCTTCAAATATATTATAAGGTGCATATAGTTGATCTGCAACATAATAGGTTGCATTAATTGACAATCCTCTTACTGGTTTATACTTAAAAGTAAGACTGTAAGTATGTTGTGCTGCATCTCCGACTTTTAATCCATTTCCATATAGTATTAAAACAGAGTCTTGAACGTCTTCTGTAGGATTTCCGTATAAATCTAAAACAGTTCCAGTTGCATTAAAATTTGAAGTATATATCCAATCTCCAATAGAAACCATCCCCGTAAGAGAATATTTCTTAGAAAGTTTTAAATTAAATTCCATTTCAACTCCTTGGTGAGTTTGAGAAATATTGTCAAAAACGTATAGAACATCTTGATTGTCTAAAAACATATTTCTAGTAAATTGTCTATTGGCCCATTCTGTATAATAAGCGTTTATATCCAAATCAAAATCTCCTTTGAAAAAACTATAACCAATCTCGTATGCTTCTACGGTTTGGTTTTTTGCTGTCTCGTTTATTATGTTTCTATACCTTAAAAAAATAGTATTAAAAATAGGTTGTTTTGAAAAATAACCAGCATTGAAAAATAATCTACTATTTTTAGAAAGATTGTAATTTAAACCAGCCTTAAGAGTTCCTCCATTAAAAATTTGCCAATCGGTAGTCTGCAAAGTATCATCGTCTAAATAATTAAAATGATCTACTCTTTTAAAGCCTTGATTAGATAAAGAAAGAGAAGAAAAAACAGAAAATTTCTCCGAAGAATATTCTATTTGAGTAAATCCACCTAGCCATTTTACAATACCATCGTTGTGGTATTGAAGGGTATTATTGTTCAAGTGAGAGTTCTCAGAAAAAGAACCAAATGATGAGCCAGATTCGTAATTAATAAAATTTTCTGGATTATTTACATCTTTTGAAGAGATATAAGTGTTATTTCCAAGTAGATTTTCTACTTTCCTGTAATGTTGTCCAACGTAATATCTAGCATCTAATCCTGCAACAAAGCTTAAGTTTTCATTGAAATTATGCTCAAATGTGGAAATAATTCCATACCAAATATGTCTATTCATTGATGCAGTTCTAATCCAACCATCTCCCAATAAAGAATTTCCACCAGGATAATCTCTTACAGTATCTGCTTGTTCATTATAACCACCCAAAGCAGCTACATATTCTCCCTGGTTATAAGCAATAATACTATCAAACATTACTTGTCCTGAAGAGTCATGAAT
>CALKFX010000205.1 GCA_938084875.1 uncultured Flavobacteriales bacterium
AAGTTACAATTCAACCTGTAGACATTTTAGGAGTTGATGCAGCAATTATTTTTTCAGATATTTTGGTAATCCCAGAAGCCATGGGGCTTTCGTATGAAATGATAGAAAAAAAAGGGCCTTACTTTTCTAAAACTATTGAAAGTAAAGCAAATATTGATGCTTTAAATACCTCCAATTTAGAAGATCATTTATATTATGTTTTTGAAGCAATAAAAATCACTAAAAATGAACTTTCTCAACGTGTTCCATTAATAGGTTTTGCTGGTGCTCCATGGACAATATTTGCCTACATGATAGAAGGTCAAGGTTCTAAAACATTTAGTAAAGCAAAGAGTTTTTTGTATAGAGAGCCAGAACTAGCCCATTTACTTTTGGAGAAAATTACGATTACTACCATTGAATATTTGAAATTGCAAATTAAGGCAGGAGCAGATTTATTGCAGATTTTTGATTCTTGGGCAGGGATATTGTCTCCAGAATATTACAACGAATTTGGCATGAAATATGTCCATAAAATATGTGATGCTATTAATGATGTTCCTCTTACTGTTTTCAGTAAAGGAGCTTTTTTTGCTCTTCAAAGCATGAAAAATTTAAATTGTAACACAATTGGTTTAGACTGGACTATGGATATTGGTCAAGCAATAAATTTATTTGATAATACAAAGACTTTACAAGGGAATTTAGATCCTTGTGTTTTGTATGGAGATTTTAATCTTATAGAGAAAAAGACCAAAGAAATGCTTAATAACTTTGCTGGTAGTAGACATATTGCTAACTTGGGGCATGGAGTATATCCAGATACCGATCCAGAGAAAGTTAAATGTTTTATAGAAAGTGTTAAATCAAACAACTAAAAATGAGAATTAAATATGTTTTTTCCTTGTTCCTATTATTGTCATTAAATTCTTATAAATCACAAGAAGATAATAATTTGGTTCTTAATCCAAGTTTTGAAAGTATAGATGGTAAACTTAAAAAATTAAACCAAATTAATGTTGCCAAAGATTGGTATTCTCCTACCTCCTTAAAAGCAGATCTTTTTTCAAGTAGTATACCTGGAGATATTGGCACTCCTGAGAATATTTATGGAAAGGAATTCCCTAAAGAAGGTGAAAATTATGCTGGAATACTAACTTATAGTTACAATAATCAAAAACCTAGAACATATATTCAGTCCATGCTTATTAAACCACTTGCTAGTGGACTTAACTACTGCGTAAATATCCATGTGAGTTTATCAGATTTAAGTAAGTACGCAATCGACAATATAGGAGCTTACATAAGTGAAGAGCCAGTTACTCTAGATAAAAAAGGCGATATTATTTTCAATGATAAAGCAGAATTATCTGCTGTGGTAACTAACGAAAAAAGTAAAATATATAAGTCAAGATATAAGTGGGAAACTGTTTGCGGGGTTTACCAAGCAGATGGAAAAGAAAAGTATATTACAATAGGTAATTTTTTCAATAATAAGGATACTCAATATGAAAAACTTACTAAGTCTGATGATTTTCCTGGAGTACAATCTCCTAACGCTTATTATTATATTGATAATGTTGAACTTGTTCTAGTAGAAGATCCTGATTTGTGCGACTGTAACAAAGGACAAAAAAAGAAAAGAGAATCCATCGTCTACCATCTTGATGTTCAGGTGGACGAAAATTTACCAATTGATGTAAAACTTAAAAAGTATTCAATATATTTTGATGTAGAGAGTTATTCTGTAGACCCTATGTTCGACAACAATTTAAATAATGTAATAGAGCTATTAAAGAATAATCCAGAACTTAAATTACAGTTAAACGGACATATTGATAATTTAGAAAAACAAGCTATAAATGATGATCCAGAAAACAAAATTTTAAAGAATTTGGGCAACTATAGATCTAAATCAGTAAAAGATTTTTTATTGAAAAATGGAATATCTTCAGAAAGAATTACTGCGGAAGATTTAGGTTCTGACCAACCTGCTTCTAGGGGAGCTTCTATGTACAGTATGGCAAAAAATAGAAGGGTTGAGTTCATAATAATCAAATAATTTGATGCTAAAATCTAATAAAAAAATTCAAAAAGCCTGGACTTTTTACGACTGGGCAAATTCAGTATACCCTTTGGTAATTTCAAGTGCAATTTTTCCTGTTTTTTACGAGGGCTATGTAGATGAAAAAGTTATTTTCTTTGGATTTGAGTTTATCAACACTGCACTAATTACTATTTTAAGCTCATGCTATTTTCTATTATTAGTTCTAATTCTTCCTGTCTTATCGGGAATTGCAGATTCTACTGGTAACAAAAAAGCTTTCATGCAATTCTTTTGTTATCTAGGTTCTTTTTGTTGTGTGCTTCTTTCCTTCTTTGATAAAAATCACCTGGAAATAAGTATGTTGTTATTCGTCATGGCTGGAATAGGTTTTTGGAGTAGTTTGGTTTTTTACAATGCCTTTCTTCCAGAAATAGCAG
Organism: uncultured Flavobacteriales bacterium; assembly: GCA_938084875.1. Classification (GTDB taxonomy): domain Bacteria; phylum Bacteroidota; class Bacteroidia; order Flavobacteriales_D; family Parvicellaceae; genus MED-G20. The sequence goes on from CALKFX010000205.1 coordinate 2,464, forward strand.
AAAAAAAAGACCACGATAGTTTGTCTGCGCGAGGTTTTTCTATGGGTTATATTGGTAGTGTTATTTTACTCGTAATTTGTTTGTTCTTAATTTTTAACGCCCAAGAAAGCGAGCGGTCTTTTTATACAAGATTGTGTTTTGCACTAACTGGCTTATGGTGGTTTTGTTTTTCTCAAATTACTTTCAAAAGTCTTCCTAGTGGAAAAAAAATTAGAATTAAGGATAAATCTACATATCAAAAAGGGATTTTAGAGCTCAATAAGGTAAGGTTATACATTATGAAAACTAAGAGGCTTAAAAAGTTTATTTACTCTTTTTTTGTTTATAGTATGGCAGTACAAACCATAATGTTGGTTGCTGTATATTTTGGCACCAAAGAAGTGAATTGGGGAGAAGGTGCTAATGCCAAGATGGGCTTAATTATTGGAGTTCTACTTATACAGTTAATTGCAATTCCAGGAGCTATTTTACTTTCCAAAATCTCTAAGTTTAAAGGTAATTTGTTTGCATTGAAATTGGTAGTATTCATATGGATTTTGCTGTGTTTAAGCGCCTTACTAGTATATGAACCCATTCATTTTTATCTTATTTCAGGTTTTGTTGGTTTGGTAATGGGTGGCATTCAGTCTTTGTCAAGAAGTACTTACTCAAAATATATTCCCTCGGGAACTAAAGACACTTCTTCTTTCTTTTCCTTCTACGATATTTCTGAAAAATTAGGCATTGTAATTGGAATGTTTTCTTATGGTTTTATAGAACAGGTTACAGGCAGCATGAGAAATTCAATCGTAGCATTGGTAGTTTTTTTTATAGTAGGTTTGCTTTTACTTTTTCAAGTTCCTAAAGAAGAAATTTCTATAGAAAACTATGGATAAATTATACGATATTGCTATTGTTGGAGGTGGAATTGTTGGTGCGGCAACTTTTTACAAATTACAACAACATTTCCCTAACAAGAATTTAGTACTTATTGAAAAAGAAAATCAGTTAGCAAAACACCAGTCTGGAAGTAATTCAGGGGTAATTCACTCTGGATTGTACTACACTCCAGGATCTAATAAAGCTAGGAATTGTGTTTTGGGAAGACATGAGTTGGTTAAATTCTCAAAGGAGCATAAGGTAACCCACGATGTCTGTGGAAAAGTTGTAATAGCTACTCATGAAAAAGAATTTAAATTTTTAGATAAGATTTATAAAAATGGTCTGGAAAATAATACGGAAGGGATTGAAAAAATTACCGCTAATCAAATAAAGGATATTGAACCAGAAGTAAATGGAATTGCAGGAATTTGGGTTCCTTGTACTGGGATAATTGATTATGTGATGGCAACTAATAAAATGGTAGATGTTGCATGTGGATGGAATGAGAATAGTGATGTCTTGCTTTCTCAGGAAGTAAAATCTATTGAAAACCAATCAGATATAAAGATAATTAGAACACAGAATAAGGCTTTAAAATCAAAGTATCTTATAGTTTGTGGTGGGCTTCAGGCAGATAGACTTGCCAAAAGTGATAGTATACCACTTAAGGAAAGAATTGTTGGATTTAGAGGGGATTATTACGAGCTTGAAGACCATGCAAAAAATAAAGTAAATAACCTTATTTATCCAGTTCCTGACCCTGCTTTTCCTTTTTTGGGTGTTCATTTCACAAGAATGGTGAATGGGGATGTTGAATGTGGTCCAAATGCAGTTTTTAGTTTTAAAAGGGAAGGTTACAATAAAACAGATTTTAGTCTAAATGACTCCCTTGACGCCTTAACTTACAGAGGAACCTGGCAACTTTTCTTTAAAAATGCTTCATATGGTATTAACGAGTATAGAAGAGCTTTCTCAAAAAAACTATTTTTAAAAACTTTACATAAATTAATTCCCTCTCTAACCATGAACGATATTAAACCTGGAAGAACAGGAGTAAGAGCTTTGTTGTTGAGTCAAAATGGAGATACCAAAGACGATTTTAGAATTGAATACAACTACAATAGCATACATGTTTTAAACGCACCTTCACCTGCAGCAACTGCTTGTTTAGCAATTGGTAATGACATAAAAGAAATGGCTATTAAGAATTTTGCACTAAACTAGTTAGTAAGTTATTTTAGATTTTTCAAAAATTGATTTCCAGTCCCAAATGTAATTTTCAATCAAAGAATCAATTTTTTTCAAGAAAATAGGATTAGGGGTATTCAATTGAGCAAAATAATCATCTTGGTGTTTTCCTAATTTAAACTTAAAAAATACAGATTTAGACATACCGTATAATATGTTTTTTGATGGGTGGTTTACTCTTGAAATAAAGGAGCTGTAATTTTCTAATTTCTCCTTCATTTCATTAAAATCCATTTCAAAAACTATACTCATTTCCTTAATAATAGAATTGCAGAC
>CALKFX010000206.1 GCA_938084875.1 uncultured Flavobacteriales bacterium
ATATCAATTCTAAGGATAATTATTTTAAAAATTGTCTGAATATTTATTTTTTAAAAATAGACCTTAAAACAGGATAATTAAATTATTTGGCTACTATTAATTTACCATATTGAACATTTCCATTATTGTGGTAAATCCTAATTAGAACAACTTTTGTGCTAGAGCTAGGAAATATTTTACTTCTATTGTAATTTTTTTGAAAATGAAGATTAGATAATTCATAAATTTTTTCTGAATAAATTAAATTTCCAACAAGGTTATAAAATTCAATCTTATCGATTTCTTTCATTGGCCAATTAGACTCTACAGTAAAACTTTTTTCAATAGGATTTGGAAATATTTTAATAGAATTATTGTATATATAATTATTTTCAACATAAGTCATTCCATTTTGGCTTAAGGAATCCAAGTCTAGATTCTCATCGCCAGGCATATAGTCTGTAAAAAGATAGTAAATCACAAACATTTCGTCAGTTGTGTTTAAACCACCACAAATAGTCTGAGGAGGGGTATTGGGGTTGTGTAAATTAGCAGAAGTATTATCGTAAAACGCGGAAGCTTTAATAGTACTTCCAGGATCAAGTTTTAGCATTTTTCTAAAATGATAAGCCCCCTGCCATTCAAAATCCCACTCAGGAACCTTAATAAATTTGGTTGTATCGCCATTTGAATTTAAGCCATAAGTTTCAATGGATTTCCCAATTAAATGCATATGAGGAAATACCCCAAATAAAGACAGTGTTGGAAAAGAGTTTGGTATTTGGTAAGAGTCATTTACAGTCTTTGTTTGATTTGGAGGAACGCAAAAACTAAGATTTTGTACAATTGGATTAATTTCAATTTCTCTAAATTGATTTACCTGATCTGGATAAAAATAAAAGTGAACTTTTGTACTGTCCATCATTCCTAATGACCCGACAGGATAATGCATAGCCAATATTACATTGCTATTTGCAGGAAAACTCATTCCAAATGCCATATTATCATCACCAGGATATGTAATTGGCAAAGATCCAGGAGCAAATTCTCCAACCAAATTTCCATTAGTAGGACCCATACAATTATTTTGAGTTCCTATCGATGAATTTCCAGAAGGGTCAATATAAACCAAACAGTGATGCACAATAGCTAAGTTTCCAGGAACAACTTCTACTGCTCTAATCTTCTTATCTGTTAATAAATTACTTGGAATAGTGAAGCAAACATAATCATCGTTTTGAAAGGCATTACTAGAGTAATTAGGTGCCGATAAAGTCAGATCTGGTGTTCCTAGCTGAGGACCACTAGTATTATAATTTGGAGCTGGTGGAGTTAAATTAGGATTTCCTTCAGGTGCTCCAAGACCAACCCAAGTATTAATTAAATTAATTTCTTGATTGGACAATATTCTCTCATGTCTAAAATTAGAATAGTTGGTATCTGGCGGCCAAGGAGGCATGTACCCAGTCAAAACAGACCCTTGAATGGCATTTCTATTATTGTAGGCACTTTGAAAATCAATCAGTGAAAATGGGCCTACTCCACCACTATGGTGGCATCCTGTACAATTACTATAAAAAATTGGAGCAATATGCTCACTAAAAGTTATTGTTTTTGAAGATCTTTGGTCATTTTCTAAAATAAACGAGCTGCAAAAGAATAATAAAACGATGCTAAAAAAAATATTTCTCATAATGAGTTAAGAATTATAAGTTAGATGATAATTCATAAATATAGTTTAATTAGATAAGTTTTAAAAGAAGAGGTCTCGATCGGATTCGAACCGATGTAGATGGTTTTGCAGACCACTGCCTAGCCACTCGGCCACGAGACCTTTTAAAAGAAAAACAAAAGTACAATTTCCAGTCAAATAAACAATTTATTCTTCTACTAGTACTGACACATAGTCAATATCTCCATCAATTGGAGGATTTATTTTTTTAATTTCTACTCTACAGTTATTCGCTATGGAGAAGTTTTCTTTTATATCATGAACAATATTATAGGCAACAGACTCGATTAACTTACTTCCGATACTCATTTGTTTTACAACAATTTCTTTTATTGCAACATAGTCAATAGTTTTTGTTAAATCGTCGTGTTTAGCTGCATTTTCAAAATCACAATCTACTTCTACGTTCACAACGTAATTTCCTCCTATAATTTTTTCTTCTTCTAAACAGCCGTGAAAGGAAAATGTTCTTATACCATGTACTTTAATAGAGTTCATTAAATGTCTGATTTTTCTAAAAAAAGATTTTCAAAGAAAATAGATTTTTCATTAAACCTATTCATTACTTCTTCTTTGCCAATTAATTCCATTATAGAGAATAAGGATGGGCCCATTCCTTTCCCTGTTAAAATAAGTCTCAAACACGGGAGTAAAGCCCCCATCCCAATTTCTTTTCTTTCAATGAAAGACTTAAAAGTATTTTCAATAGTATCGGCATTGAAAGATTCAATAGAGTTTAGCTCTGAAAAAAATTCATTAACTAGAGAAATAGAATTGCTTTTCCATTTTTTTCTAAATGTTTTTTGATCGTAATCTTCAAATGACTTAAAAAAATAATCTTCTGAAAGTAATTCATGGTGAAAAGTTGCCCTCTCTTTCATTAGCTCCGCAACTTTTTCAAGGTATTCACTACTAACGTCATAATTGCAATTTTCCAACATTAAAGAAGAAAGTTCCAAATTAGATTTGTTTCTTAGATGCTGTTGATTAAACCATTTGGCTTTTTCAGGATCAAATTTTGCACCACTTTTTCCAACTCTTTCTAAAGAAAACTCTTTAATTAATTCATCCATTGTGAAAAGTTCTTTTGAACTACCTGGATTCCAACCTAAAAATGCCAACATATTCACAAATGATTCAGAAAAATATCCTTTTTCTCTATATCCGGAAGAAATTTCTTTGGATTGTGGATCGGTCCATTCTAATGGAAAAACTGGAAATCCAAGTCTGTCCCCATCTCTTTTACTTAATTTTCCATTACCGTCTGGTTTTAAAATTAGTGGTAAATGAGCAAATTTTGGCATGACACTTTCCCAGTCTAAATATCTATATAGCAAAACGTGCAATGGAGCAGAAGGAAGCCATTCTTCTCCCCTAATAACATGAGAAATATCCATCAAATAATCGTCTACCACGTTGGCCAAATGGTAAGTGGGCATTCCATCTGCTTTAAAAATCACTTTGTCGTCCATATTATTGGTGTTAACCACAACCCATCCTCGAACTTCATCAAAAAATCTTATGTCCTCATTTCTTGGCATTTTTATTCTGACAGTACAAGGTTCATTTTTAGAAAATTTGTTTTCAACTTCTTCTTTGGAAAGAGTCAAAGAGTTTTTCATAGAATTTCTAGTTATAGAATTGTATTGCCAATTAGGCATTTTGGCTTTCTTAGCCAATTCTCTCATTTGTTCTAATTCTTCACTAGTGTCAAAAGCATAATATGCATTTCCCGATTCAATAAGCTGATCTACATACTTTTTATAAATAGGTTTTCTTTCAGATTGTCTATATGGCCCTTTAGATCCATTAGAACCAAGCCCCTCGTCTACTTTAAGGTTACACCACTTTAAGGCATTTACAATATACCTTTCTGCTCCCTCTACATACCTGTTTTGATCGGTATCTTCAATTCTTAAAATAAAATCTCCATTGTTCTTTTTTGCAAACAAATAATTATACAAAGCGGTTCTTATACCACCCATATGCAATGGACCAGTTGGACTTGGAGCAAACCTTACACGAACTTTTCTTTTTGACATAGTAATTAGAAGAATTTGAAAAGCGAAAGTAATGTATATCCATAGAATGGAAAATACATTTTAATCTTTTTTTTCAATTGAGTAATCACTAATCATTTAACTGGAACTCACATCTTCTGTTTTCCCTATGCTCAGCATCTGTACAAAACTCTGGCTTGTAACAGGAGTTTACAAAATTAACAGCTCCTCTACCTATTACATTTACTCTTGACCTAGCAATTCCTTTATACTCTAGGTACCTTCTAGTAGAGATAGCTCTGTTTTTTCCAAGAACAACATTGAATTTTTTTTCAAGGTATTCCTTAGAACCAAGACAGTCAGTGTAGCCAAATATTGAAATAGTTTTGTCTTTATGTTCATTTAAATATGCAGCTAATGAGTCTAATTGTAATTTGGAGTTTTTAGTAAGCTTATGACTTGTAAAATCAAAAAATATAGGCTCAATTACAAATCCAGATTTAGTTAATTTCAAATTATACTTTTTATTTAAATCAATAACTTTTGGAAGTGAGTCTCCTATATTTAGAATTAAAGTCTTGGTAAAATAATTTCTTCTTTCGATAGTTAAATAGTAAATATTATTTTCATGAATATGTAATTCAAAATTCCCCAAATCATTGGTATAACTTAGGTCTTTGGCATTGGTTGTAGAGTCCACAATGGTTATTTTCACAAAATTAAGAGGCTCTCCATCCTCGGCATCAACAATTTTTCCTAAGGTAGGAATATAGTCATCGGTTATATAAACACTTATATCTTCTTCATTTTTGTATAAAATACTAGTATGAATATTTGCAACTCCATCAGATTCTCCTTTGTAAGCATGGATTTCATAATCTTGGGCCATTTTCAATTTAAAATAAAAATGTCCTGTGGAATCAGTAAATGAAGAATCGATTTTAATACCATCCATATTTATTAAATATACTTTTGCATCAGCCTGGATAGAATTTGTTTTTTCATCCAATACTATTCCTTTAAATTTCTGGAAAGCCATATCTAATTCTAGATTATGTTGTTTTTTGAACAAATAATTAGAGTCTATAAAGAACTCTTTAAGTCCAAATAAACTATCGTTAAACCCTTTTAACAACAACAACGAATCATTGTTAAATGCAAATTGATAATAACCATCTTCGTCTGAAAAAATAGTTAGTTTTTTAGATCTTATACCATTATTAATATCAATTTCTACATTTGGGATTTTTTCTCTAGTAGTTCTGGAAACGGTATAGCCTTGAATTGTTTTATCGTCCTGAAAAATAATATCTTTTCGCTCATTTCTAAAAAGTGTTTTATCTGAAATTACAATAGTATCTCCAAACAGATTTTTTTTGGTAGCTACCACTTTATAAATTTTATTTTTTTCAAGTTCAAATCTATATTTTCCAGAAACGTTTGTATGAAACTGTTTTAATTCTTCATTATTATGATTTAGAAGTCTTACAGTTGTGTTTTTTTGTAAACTACTATCACTACTTAACCTAATGTATCCCTTAACATAGGGTTGGATAGGTGTCATATGGGCTAAATAAATATCTTCATCTCCTTTTCCTCCTGCTCGGTTAGAATTTAATATAGCTATACTCTCATCAAACGGATGTAGTACAAAATGAATATCATCTCCAGCAGAATTTATAGGGTAGGGCAAATGTTCAACATCATAAATACTGTCATTACTAATTTTACATTTAAAAATATCTGCTTTCCCATATCCAGCAAATCCGTTAGATGAAAAATAAAGTATACTATCGTCATAAATTCTTGGCGATTCTTCTCTGTATGGTGTGTTCACTAACGGCCCGAGATTAATTGCTTTACCCCATTTCCCAGATTTTTTTTGGTGAGAAACGTAAATATCTGTCTGACCATAGCCATTTTTCTTGTCAGAAACGAAATAAATGGTCTTTTCGTCTGAGCTCATACACACTTCCCCTGATCCTGCAGAGCTAGATAAAAAGCTAACGGGGATACGTCTTCTTAAATAAAGTTTTTTCTTTTCAGAGTTTAATTTTCCTTGATAAATCAAAGGGTTAAGAGATGCATCAGAATTTGAATTTGTTAAATAAGGATGCCTGGTGTATAATATTTTTTTATTTGAACTATTGGAATTAAAACTTGTAACGTTAAAACTTTTGTGAGAAATAATTTGTTCATTATTTATAATAGCAGAATCTGGAATAGAATTATCTACCGATTTAAAAAGTAAAGGGATTTTTAAATCCGCCTTTTTTACATATGTTCTTGGTGAAATAGTACTTCCATAAGAGAGAATTTTATTTAATTTCTCAGTAAATTCTTTTTTCTCCTTCAAAGTTAAAGAGTCATTATTGGATATTAAATTTATATTATTAGCTATTGCATTATTCTTCCCTCTTTCTACAATATAATAAATACCATCGTCATAAAAAGATGGGGAAAATTCAGAAGATGCAGAATTTAATTTTTCAAATGCCACTAGTTTTTTGAAAATTTTAATAGTATCCCATTTTATTAGAGAATCTATGGATTCAATTTGAAATTGAAGTCGTTTCTTTGTGCTATCTATTATGAATAATTCATTGAATATATTTTTGGCAGCTTTGAATCTCCCAGTACTCTTTAAAGCAATACCATAGTGGTATTTTACTGAGAAATCGTTAGGGCTTTGGTCTAATATTTTTTTAAAAATAGGAACAGATTTTTGAAAATCATTAGTATAGAAATAACAAAAAGCATGTTTTTCTAATTGACTTAGTGTTAAATTATTTTCATCACTATATATTGATGCCGCCATTTTGTATTCAAAATTGTCATAAAGAATATCTGCCAATTTTACTTGACTATTTATTCTGCTAAAACAAAAAATAGCTACTATGAAAAGTATGATTTTTCTCATTTTTATTGAGATCAATTTTCGGAGCTAAAACTAGAGTAGACTCTGTTTCTATTTTTCCAAGGAGTTTTAGATTGGTTGTCTTTTTTAAGTTTATAGCTTAAGAAAATTTCATGAGTACCAGAATTATATGTATTAATTTTTGAAATACCTATATCATAAGAGTAACCTATAGTTGCTGTTCCAATATTAACTCCTCCAATTAATGCAACGGCGTCTTTATTTCTATAAGACAATCCTAATGAATATGCATTTTTAACCGTTAATTTTAAATTACCATCCAGCTGAACGAGATTTTTGTTCATAGTCCTTATAATCATCGAAGGTTGTAATTCGAATATTGCTCCAATCTTAAAGTTGTATCCTCCATGAATATAAAACACTCTATCCAGAGTATTTAGAATTGGAGTAGTTAAAGCCAATAAATCCGTTTTATTTTCAAATAAATTGTAGCCAGAAAACCCAACAAAATGTCTATCTCCAGACCAATACAATCCAAAGTTGCAATCACCAATTAATTGGTTACTTAAATTACCAACAGCTACATCCCCAGGAACATCTGTTATAAGACGATTTCTATTTATGGAAAATTGTGTTAACGATCCTGAAATACCAAATGATAATTTTGTTCTTTTACTAGTTTTTATATTGTATGAAAAAGCCGAGTTGATTCCAGTTCTTCTAGATGGTCCTGAGGCATCATTAAAAACTTGTGCTCCTATTCCTGTATTATCTCCAAGAAATGTATGATACATTAAGTTCTGGGTTACTGGAGCTTCGTCAATACCTACCCATTGTCTCCTAAAACTTATTGAGAGAGGAGAATAGGATTTTGTGCCAGCAACTGCAGGATTTATAGCAAAGTCGTTAAAAAGATATTGACTTGTCATGCTGTTTTGTTGACTTTTATAAGTCAATACTACTAAAAGACATATTGAGGTAATAAAAATTCTTTTCATGATTTTATCTTATTATAGTTATTGGTCCAGTCTGATTGGCTGTCTGACCTAAGGCGTCTGTAAGTTCAATGGTGTAATAATAAGTTCCAGAAGGAGTATCTAATCCATCTGTAGTTTTGCCATCCCAACTCATATTATTTCCTCCATTAAACTCCCAAATTTGATTGCCCCATTTATTGAATATAACTAGACTTGCTTCCTCATAATTTGGAAAGTTAAGACTCCAGTAATCATTAATTCCATCATCATTTGGACTAAAAGTATTTGGCATTTCAATACATTCTAATGTATTGTCAAAGGTTATGCTATCTAAGAGTTTGTAGCAATTATTAGCATCTGATACCAATACATTATAAATTTCATTATTGGCATACATAAGAGGGTTTTCATAGCTTCCATCAGACCAATAATATCCATAGTATCCCATTCCGTTTTGAGAATGTATATGAATCATAATCCCTCCTTCAGCACATGTTTCTTGTTCTATAGAGTAATTTAGTACAATTGGACTATTTTCAATTTGAATAGTCTCAACATCTGTAGCGATACATGGACCTAAAGTGTAAGTATAAGTAATATTATGGTTTCCAACTCCTGCAATTTTTGGGTCAAAAAATCCATTATTAACTCCGCTGCCGGTGAATGTTCCTCCAGACGGATTACCACCTTCAAGTTCAAATATTGGATGATCTTCACCACAAATATTATCAAATTCACTCAAATGAGTTTCTAATGTATAAACATCAACAGTTAATCCAATACAATTACTTGCTGGACATAACCCACCTTCCGATCTTACATAGTAATTTGAAGTGGTTGAAGGGTTTACAGTAATCTGATTATTGGTTGTTGTGGTGCCAATTAAGGTTCCTGTTCCACAAGAGCCTTTATACCAAACCCATTGGCTACCATTTATCAATTGATTGGAGTTGTCAATACTAATTGTAGAGGAATTGCCATTACATATTTCATAAAGACTTGCACTTATTGAAACAGGATCAATATTTGCTTCGAGAACTACTA
>CALKFX010000207.1 GCA_938084875.1 uncultured Flavobacteriales bacterium
TTTTTTCAAACCAATCCCTTATGTGCAGAAAAATTATATCAAAAAGTAATAGACTATCTCCTAGAAGCTGAAATACCCAAAGACCAAATAATAATGGATTTGTTTTGTGGTACTGGTACCATTGGACAACTCATTGCAAAACATACCAATAATAAAGTAGTTGGGGTGGATATTGTTGCTTCCTCCATTGAAAATGCTAAAAAAAATGTTCTAGAAAACAGTCTAAAAAACAATTTGTCCGAACTTACTTTTATTTGTGCAGACGTAGGTAAATTCCTATTGAACAATCCCGAATACCAAAATAAAATACATTCTATAATCATTGACCCACCAAGAGCTGGAATAGCACCTAAAACCTTAAGAAAGGTAATAAGACTAAATGCAAAAGTGATAATTTATGTAAGTTGCAACCCCGGCACTCAAGCAAGAGACTTAATAACACTTCACGAAATGGGCTACGAATTACAAAAATTCTCTCTAGTAGATCAATTTCCCCATACTTCCCACATAGAAAGTATCATGCTCTTTAAAAAATCATTGGTAGAAACGGTTTAAGATAGATTTAAACAAATCGTTGCTTTGATCTAAATCTAGACTACTCTTTAAATCATAAATCAATCTTTTTTTGGAATTCTTACTCCCTGTAGAAGCAACCACCGCCTTTTTTAGACTTTTATAGCCTAGCGACTTCACAGCATTTACAGACAAATTATCGCCAACTTTAGACAACTTGTTTTTAATTTTAGAAGTATTTAATTTTTCTATAATCTCCTGCAAATCCTTTACCAATTCTTTAGCTGCCCCATCTGCATGAATTTGTGATACTACCAAATGTATACCCGGAGGGTTTTGAAGCCTTCCTATATACCAGCCCTTTTCACTTAACAAATCTGCAATATGGTAGATATCGTGCTTTTCACTATTAATAGCCAATAAACTCATAATAGGATTTCCTATTAAATTTAAGTATTTGCTCTTTTGAATATAATCGCTTATAACTTTAGTAGCATCCATAGTTTTATGGGTAAGCTTCACATAACCGTCTTCGCCAATATGGTTGAGAGCCATCCAGGTAGAGGCAACAATTCCCCCAGGCTTGGTCCCCAAAAATGTAGTAGAACCGTAAATACCACCTTCCCAATTTGGATAAACACTAAATTGTTCTTTTCTAAGTTCTTCCTTTCTATATAGTAAAACAGAAGATCCTTTTGGTGCATATGCATACTTATGCAAATCAACTGACAAAGAAGTTACTCCACTTAGTTTAAAATCAAATAATGGAATATCCTTACCTATTTTTTTTAGGTAAGCCAATAAAAAGCCACCTATACAAGCATCTACATGCAAAAGCAAATCATTGTCTATGGCCAATTTAGAGAGTGATTCTATTGGATCCATCATCCCCGTTGGATAATTGGGAGCAGAACCAATTAGTAAAATAGTATTAGCATTTATTGCTTTTTCAAAAGAATCTAAGTCAAAAGAAAAGTCTTCTTTAGTAGGAACTACTACTGCTTTTACATTTAAAAAATGCATTGCTTTTAAAAATGCAGGATGGGCACTAGAAGAAAGAACAACTTCTGGTTTATCTATTCCCTTATTATTTTTGGCCCAGTTCCTAGCAGATAATATAGATAAGAATATACTTTCTGTACCACCGCTGGCTAAATTGCCAAATAAATTATCTTTTTGGTAAGAGAACAAAGACGCCGTCTGTTCTACTACTTCATTTTCCATAGTAAGAATACTACTAAATAGCTGTGGGTCAAATGCATTTTCATGCATGAATCTTACATAGGCTTTGGAAATAACTTTGGAATATTCTTCTCCTGGATAATAAACGGCACCAAATGTTTTACCAGCTTTCCAGTCTATGTCTGAATGCATAGAGTTATCCATTTCATGAAATAAATCTTCTTGGGAAAGTCCCAATTTGGGAATATTTTTTTTAGCCATTAATAAAGTAAATGCTTCTTAGAATTTTCTCTCCATCCTGCTCTACTTTCATAATCTACAAAGAATATTTTAAGATCTGCTCTAGACTCATAATCCACAAAAAATATTTTTTTGTCAGCTAAAGATTCGTAATCTACAAAAAACCATTTGCCTTCGTTTTTATCTACCATACTCTGGTATTTTACTTTATAGACCAACAAATCTGCTCTACTTTCATAGTCTACCACAAATACTTTTACATCTGCCCTACTTTCGTACTTAACAGAGAATATTTTTTGCCCTTTGGCCATAAAAGTAAAGGAAAATAAAAATAGAAACAGTAGATTTTTCATCGTTAAAATAAGATTAGGCACTTAAATTAATAAAAAGATATGGAAAATAGAAGATATCAAAATAGATTATTAAAATCCAACAAAGCAAAAAAAAAGCCCATCCTAGAATGAGCTGATTTATTTCGGTCGGGGTGGCAAGATTCGAACTTGCGACCTCCTCGTCCCAAACGAGGCGCGATAACCGGGCTACGCTACACCCCGAAACAAAAGGTCTGCAAATGAAAGAATTAAAAAAGAATCTTCAAAATAATTATCATAAAATTTTACACAAATCTCCTAAGAACTATATATTTGTGCAAAATTAATAGAGAGGTGGCCGAGTGGCTTAAGGCGCACGCTTGGAAAGCGTGTTAACACCAAAAGTGTTACGAGGGTTCGAATCCCTTCCTCTCTACATCTAACATCCGTAGCTTTCTAAAAGATAAATTACGGGTGTTTTTTTTTCTAAATACGTCTCTATTCTCCTCACAATTAACAGTCTATAAACAATTGTTTAAATAATTTTTTAATCAAAGTTTGCTTAGTGTTAAATTTACACTATTTTAGTGTTAAATATTATTATTATGCCTAAAAGTAGAACTCTTAACATGTATCGACAAACCAAAGACTGCCACTATGAAGTAGCTGAATTTGAAAAAAAAGATTATTCCTCTAAAATTTTTGATTCCTATTTCGAATCAAAAGAAGATATAAACAAAGAAAATTATTCGGATTTTATTGATTATTTAAAATCCAAGGGATACAAAATCGTAAAATAACATGTTTGAAGGATTTGGCAGAAGATTAAATTTTCTAGTTCTAGGGTTAATTGTTTTAGTAATATTAATTGGAAACAATAGCTACGATTATATTGCTGACTCTACTCTACTAATTGACAGCGGAGATACTGCTTGGATGATTGTTTCTTGCGCTCTAGTATTATTAATGACGCCTGGATTGGCTTTCTTTTATGGGGGAATGGTGAATATTAAAAGTATAATTTCTACCATGTTTCAAAGTTTTGTTGCCCTTGGAGTGGTGAGTGTAGTATGGGTATTTATTGGTTTTAGTTTGGCTTTTGGAGACAGTTTATACGGTATAATTGGAAATCCATTTACTTATATGAACTTTAAAAATGTAACCTTAAATCCCAATGTCAATTTTGGATCTACTATTCCATTTTTATTATTTGCCTTATTTCAATTAAAATTTGCAATTATAACTCCAGCAATTATTTCTGGAAGTTTCGCAGAAAGAATAAGATTTAGAAGCTACATATTATTTATGTTGCTATTCACTATTTTTATTTACTCTCCACTAGCGCATATGACTTGGCATCCAGACGGATTGTTTCGAAGTTGGGGAGTACTAGATTTTGCAGGAGGAACTGTAGTTCATATGTCTGCTGGACTAGCTGCTTTTATAGGAGCGATTTTTCTTGGTCAAAGAAAGAAAATAATTGAAAAACCCGCCAACATTCCATTTGTAATTTTAGGTACTGGAATGCTTTGGTTTGGGTGGTTTGGATTTAATGCTGGATCGGCACTTGGAGCCAACTTTGATGCGGTGGTTGCTTTTGCAAATACAAGTCTAGCTTCTGCAACAAGTATGATAACATGGATTTTTTACGATCGCTTTTCTAATAGAAAAATGAGCTCTATTGGTGCATGTATTGGCGCAATAGTTGGTTTAGTTGCTATTACCCCCGCTGCTGGTTTTGTAACCCTTGGCCAAAGTATTTTTATTGGATTCATAGCGGCTATAGTAAGTAATATTGCTGTAAAAATCAATAAGAAAAGTAAAGTTGACGATACTTTAGATGTATTTGCAACCCACGGAATTGGTGGAATAGCTGGTATGATTTTAACTGCTGTTTTTGCCAACGAAGTTGGTCTAATATATGGGGAAACAACTACTTTTATGTACCATTTTATTACCATAATAATTACTGTTGTATTCACCCTGTTAATGAGTTATTTATTATTCAAATTAGTAGACTTAGTGATTCCACTAAGGGTCAGAGAAGACCAAGAAGAAAGAGGACTAGATGCATCTCAGCATGGAGAGTTATACAACTAGATTATGTGCGGAATTGTAGCTGCTTTTAGCATAAGTCAATCAGATAAATTAAGAAACCAAGTATTAGAAATGTCTGGAAAAATAAGGCATAGAGGTCCAGATTGGTCAGGAATTTACTCATCTAAAAATGCCATTTTAGCCCACGAAAGACTTTCTATTGTAGATCCTAAATCTGGAAAACAACCACTTTACTCAAAAGACAAAAATTTAATTCTTGCCGCTAATGGTGAAATCTACAACCATCAAGAAATTAAGTCAAACCTAAAAACCAATTATGAGTTTTTAACCAACTCTGATTGTGAAGTTATTTTAGCCCTTTACAATGAAAAAGGAAGTGAATTTTTAGAAGATTTGAATGGAATTTTTTCGTTTGCTCTCTACGATGAGAAACAAGATTTTTATTTAATAGCTAGAGACCATATGGGAATAATACCCCTATATATGGGATGGGATAAAGAAGGTAATTTTTTTGTAGCATCAGAATTGAAAGCTTTGGAAGGCTATTGTCAGGAAATAAAATTGTTTCCACCAGGTCATTATTTTTCAAGTGAAGATAGTCAATTGACCAAATGGTACCTAAGAGACTGGGATAATTATGAGAATGTAAAAGATAACACTACCAATATTTCACAAATAAGAGAAAGCTTGTCTAAAGCCGTAAAAAGACAATTAATGTCTGACGTACCCTACGGAGTATTACTTTCTGGTGGATTGGATTCCTCTATAACAACTGCCATCGCCAAAACCTATTGTCAAAATAGAATCGAAACCAAAGACCAAAAAAAAGCATGGTGGCCCTCACTACATTCATTTTCTGTAGGGCTTAAAGATTCTCCAGACTTACTAGCAGCAAAAAAAGCTTCTGAATATATTGGCACCATTCACCATGAAATTGTTTTCACTGTTCAAGAAGGCTTAGATGCTATTAAAGATGTTATTTACCATTTAGAAACTTACGATGTTACTACCATAAGAGCTTCTACCCCAATGTATTTAATGGCTAGAGTAATAAAATCTATGGGTATTAAAATGGTAATTTCTGGAGAAGGAGCAGATGAAATTTTTGGAGGTTATTTGTATTTCCACAAAGCGCCAGATGCAGAAGAATTCCACAAAGAAACTGTTAGAAAATTAAATAAACTACATCAGTACGATTGTTTAAGAGCCAATAAATCTCTTGCTGCATGGGGAATTGAGGGAAGAGTGCCATTTTTAGACAAAGAATTTTTAGATGTTGCTATGTCTGTAAACCCAAGTGATAAAATGATATCTGAAGATAAAATGGAAAAATGGATTCTAAGAAAAGCTTTTGAAGATCTTCTTCCCGATGAAATTGCTTGGAGACAAAAAGAACAGTTTTCAGACGGAGTTGGTTATAATTGGATAGATAAGCTGAAAGAATTGGTAAATGAAAAAGTAAGCGATGATTTGTTTGAGAAAACAAAAGAAAAATTCCCAATAAACCCTCCGTTAAATAAAGAAGAATTTTACTACAGAAGTATTTTTAAATCTCTTTTCTCCTCAGATACAGCAGCATTATCTGTTCCTTCTGAACCATCTGTTGCGTGTAGTAGTAAAGCAGCCTTAGATTGGGACGCTTCTTTTTTAGGGAAAAATGATCCTTCTGGAAGAGCGATTAATAATCATGAAAATAATTATAAAAACTAGTGAAAAAATACAGTCATATTGTTTCTAATAATCCTTCCCAACCAGCGGCAAAAGCAATGCTATACGGAATTGGTCTTTCAGAAAAAGAAATTAATCAACCATTCATTGGAATAGCCAGCACTGGATATGAAGGGAATCCGTGCAATATGCACCTAAATGATTTGTCCACAGAAATTAAAGAAAATATTGGACAAAATAATTTAACTGGTTTAATTTTCAATACCATTGGGGTAAGCGATGGAATTTCTATGGGAACACCTGGAATGAGATATTCCTTGCCTTCTAGAGAGGTTATTGCAGATTCTATGGAAACTGTAGTCGAAGGTCTGAGTTACGATGGGTTGGTGACAGTAGTTGGATGTGACAAAAATATGCCTGGTGCATTAATGGCAATGCTAAGACTAAATCGTCCAAGTATTTTATCTTATGGTGGTACCATAGCTTCCGGAAAATACAAATCAAAAAAACTAGACATAGTTTCTGCATTTGAAGCTTGGGGAGAACATGTTTCTGGAAAATTAGAAAAAAATGACTTTGACTGTATTATTAAAAATGCTTGTCCTGGTGCTGGAGCTTGTGGTGGAATGTATACTGCAAATACTATGGCTTCTGCTATAGAAGTAATGGGATTTACTCTGCCAAACAATTCATCAATTCCTGCAGTTTCAAAAGAAAAATTAAAAGATATTGATAGAATTGGTGGTGCAATGAAAAACCTTATCGATTTAGATTTAAAACCTCTAGATATAATATCTAAAAAATCATTTGAAAATGCAATGGTTTTAATTACTGCTTTAGGAGGCTCTACCAATGCAGTTATTCATTTATTAGCAATTGCACACACAGCAAAAATTGATTTTAAATTAGATGATTTTCAAAAAATAAGCGACAAAACTCCATTTTTAGCAGATTTAAAACCAAGTGGAAAATATTTAATGGAAGATTTGCATGAAGTTGGTGGCACTTCTGCAGTAATAAAATACCTCATTGAAAAAGGACTTATTGATGGGTCCTGTATTACTGTAACTGGAAAAAGTCTTTCAGAAAATCTAGAAGAATTTCCAGATTTAACTAAAGATCAAAAAATTATAAGACCTATTGAAGAACCTATAAAAGAAAGTGGTCACATAAGAATACTCAAAGGAAATTTAGCCAAAGATGGAGCTGTAGCCAAAATTACTGGAAAAGAAGGGTTGATATTTAAAGGAAAAGCTAGAGTTTACAACAGCGAAGAAGAAGCTAACCTTGGAATTAAAAATAGACAAGTGGTAAAAGGAGATGTGGTGGTAATAAGATACGAAGGACCAATGGGAGGACCGGGAATGCCGGAGATGCTTAAGCCTACTTCTGCAATTGTAGGAGCTGGTTTAGGAAAAGATGTTGCTCTTATTACAGACGGAAGATTTTCTGGTGGTACCCATGGATTTGTAGTGGGACATATTTCTCCAGAAGCTCAAAAAGGTGGAACAATAGCCCTTGTCGAAAACGGAGATGCTATTTCCATTGATGCTATAAAAAATACAATTAATCTTGAAGTAAGTGAAGACATTTTAAAGGAACGAAAATCCAAATGGGTAAAGCCAAACTTGAAAGTAAGTAGTGGTAGTCTTTACAAATATGCAAAATGTGTTTCATCAGCATCTATTGGATGTATAACAGATAATATTTAAATATGAAAATTTCAGGATCTGAAGCGATTATAAAATGCTTATTAGAAGAAAATGTTGACTTGATATACGGATATCCAGGAGGTGCAATAATGCCATTTTATGACTCTTTATACCA
>CALKFX010000208.1 GCA_938084875.1 uncultured Flavobacteriales bacterium
AAAGAACATGGGATTAAACAAAAAAAAATTTCTAATAAGGCAATTGATGAACTTAAAAGAATGAAATGGACAGGAAATATAAGAGAACTTAGAAATGTAATAGAAAGATTAATAATTCTTTCTGAAAAAAACATTGACTTAGTAGATGTTAAAAAATATGTTCCTGGAGTTATTTGAATATTTCTCGAGCTTTTAGAGTTACATTCTTAAGACCACCTACATGCGACCCTCCTGCAGTTGCAAAGAAAGATTGTCCACCACCTCCGCCTTTAATTTCTTTTGCAAGCTCTCTTATAATTATGCCAGCATTCCAATTCTTGGACTTAACTAAGTCTTCTGAAATCATTAAAGAGATAAATGGTTTATTATTTAGATTGCTTAATAAAAGAACTACCAAATTTTTCATTTCTGCTTTAATTTCAAAAATTATTTGTTTCATTTCATCGGCAGATAAATCTGATTGATCTTCAATAACTGAAAAGGAATCTAACTCTTTTCTATTGGATAATAATTGTTTTTTAACTTCTTTTAATCTTATTGAATTATAGGAATCTAACTTTTTTTGTAGTAATTGGTTATTTGACTGTAGCAACTCTACAGCAGACAACAATTCTTGAGGATATTTTAACAACTTTGAAATTGCTTCATACTCATTTAATTTATTACTAATTACTTCATCCGCTTTTTCGTCACAAAGAGCTTCAATTCTTCTTATTCCAGAGGAGATAGAACTTTCTGAGGAGATTTTAAAATTTCCAATATTTGCACTGTTGGAAACATGTATTCCTCCACATAATTCTATAGATTTCCCAAATTGAATCACTCTTACTGAATCTCCATACTTTTCTCCAAATAACATTATTGCTCCCTTTTGTTTGGCAATTTCCATTGGTATATTTCGTTCTTCAATCAAAGAATTAGCATCTCTAATTTGCTTGTTAACTTTTTGTTCAATTAATGCTAATTCTTGAGGATTCAACTTTGAAAAATGAGAAAAATCAAACCTTAAATAATTTTCGTTTACAAGTGATCCTTTTTGCTCAACATGAGTTCCTAGAACTTCTCTAAGAGCATGGTGCAACAAATGAGTAGCAGAATGATTTTTTGAGATTTTAGTTCTTCTTTCTAAATCTACCTGTCCATGGAAAGAAGAGTTCAAATTCTTTGGCAACTCGTCTACATAATGAACTATAACCCCATTTTCTTTTTTAGTGTCCTTAATCTGAACCTTTCCTTGGTTATCTTCTATAAAGCCAGTATCACCTACTTGACCTCCACCTTCTGGATAAAAGGGAGTTAAATTAAATATTAATTGAAATTTTGTTTTTTCTTTAACAACTAATGAACGATACTTAGTAATGATGATTTTTGCTTCTGAATGGTCATATCCAACAAATTCTTGTACATCATCTTGCTTCAAAACTACCCAGTCTCCATAATGTTTAACAGCATCTATTTTAGATCTGCTTTTTTGTTCATTGAGACATTTTTCAAATTCTACAACATCTATTTCTAATTTGTTTTCAGATGCAATTAGTTGAGTAAGATCTAATGGAAACCCATATCTATCGTACAATTCAAAAGCCATTTGACCACTTACAGTATTTTTCAATTGTTTTTTTTGACTATTTACAATTTCTTCCATCCTTTTAATCCCAGAACTTAAAGTTCGGAAAAAAGATATTTCTTCTTCTTGGATTATTTTTTTAATAAAATCTTCCTGTAGACTTATCTCCTGAAAAACACCATCAAAATTATTGACAAGTGAGGGAACTAATTGAAAAATAAATGGCTCCTTTAAATCCAAAAACTGAAAACCATACCTAATTGCTCTTCTTAAAATTCTCCTTATTACATATCCAGCACCAGTATTGGATGGCAACTGACCATCAGTAATTGAAAATGAAACTGCTCTCAAATGATCTACAATTACTCTAAAAGCAATATTTACTTTATTTTGTGAGTCATCCGAATTACTAAATATATATTTTTTATTGGAGATAGATTCTAAAGAATCAATTATTGGTCTAAAAACATCAGTATCATAGTTACTGTTCTTACCTTGTAGAACCATAGCCAGTCTTTCCAATCCCATTCCAGTATCAACATATTTATTTTTTAAAGGAGATAATGAACCTTCAGAATTTCTATTGAACTCCATAAAAACAAGATTCCATAATTCGACAACTTGAGGATGGTCTTTATTTACTAAGTCTTTTCCAGGTATATGGAGAATTTCCTCATCATTTCTTAAATCAATATGAATTTCAGAACTTGGACCACATGGCCCTTGAGCACCCATTTCCCAAAAATTATCTTTTTTCCCAAATTTTAAAATTTTATCACTAGGAAGTAAATTTTTCCAAAATTGATATGATTCATTGTCAAAGCTTGTTCCATCTTCCTCATCTCCCTGAAAAACAGTAACATATATTTTGCTTTTGTCTATTTTATAAACTTCGGTAAAAAGTTCCCAAGACCATTGAATTGCCTCTTTTTTAAAATAATCACCAAAAGACCAATTACCCAACATTTCAAACATTGTGTGATGGTAAGTGTCAACACCAACCTCTTCTAAATCATTGTGTTTTCCTGAAACTCTTAAACATTTTTGGGTGTTGGCAACTCTTTTATTTTTAGGAATCTCGAACTCGAGAAAAATATCTTTGAATTGATTCATACCTGCATTGGTAAACATAAGAGTAGGGTCATCCTTAATCACCATGGGTGCAGATTTTTCAATACTATGATTTTTAGCATTAAAAAATGAAAAAAAAGCAGCTCTTATATCTTTTGAATTCATAAATTATTGTGTAATATAAATTAAGAGTAAAGTTATTTATTTTAAATATACTATTTTAATGATTATAGAATTTTAGTGCGTTTATTGTCATAAAAATATATAGG
>CALKFX010000209.1 GCA_938084875.1 uncultured Flavobacteriales bacterium
CTACTTCACATTAAACGCTCTTAAATTATTAAATAAAATACCTTTATCTGGCTGGTTGTTTAGGAAAATTTACAATTACCAAGACTCCTCTCTTGAAAAAGAATTATTTGGTATTAAGTTTAAAAATCCAGTAGGATTAGCTGCTGGTTTTGATAAAAATGGCAAGTTTATTAAGGAAATGTCCAATCTAGGTTTTGGATTTATCGAAATCGGTACTATCACTCCAAAACCTCAACCAGGGAATCCAAAAAAAAGACTTTTTAGAGTGCAAAATGATTTAGCTATAATCAATAGATTAGGGATTAATAACGATGGAAGTATTATATGTGCAGAGAGACTAAAGAAAAATAATTCAGATGTTGTAATTGGAGGAAATATTGGTAAAAATTCAACTACTAGTAACGAAAATGCGGACACAGATTATATTCAGAACTTTGAAACACTTCACCAGTATGTCGATTATTTTGTTTTGAATGTGAGTTGTCCAAATGTGAGTAATTTCACCAAGCTTCAGGATGTTGAATTCTTAAAAAAACTAGTTCCTCAACTAAAAAAAATAAATTCTACCAAACCAAAGAAAAAACCAATTCTTATAAAAATTTCTCCAGATTTAAATCGGAATCAATTAGATGAAACTATTGATTTAATTCAGAGTGAAAATTTAGATGGAATTATTGCCACAAATACAACTACAAGTAGAGAAAATCTTAAAACCAATAAGAGTAAAATTGAAAAAATTGGAAATGGTGGATTAAGCGGAGAACCTCTAAAAAATAAATCGACTGAAGTAATTAGATATATTTCTAAAAAAACCAACGGAAATTTGCCAATTATTGGAGTTGGTGGCATCATGAATCCAAAAGATGCGTTAGACAAAATCGAAGCAGGTGCAGATTTAATACAACTTTACACTGGTTTTATATATGAAGGCCCAAGTATTGTAAAAGAAATAAACCAATATTTAAGTAAAAAATAATGAATCACAACATTAAAAATGTCATTGAACAAATTCAACCACTAAGAGATAAGTTAAAAAATCACGAATTATACGAATCACTCAAATCTATTGACGATATAAAAGTTTTTATGGAGTCTCATGTTTATGCAGTTTGGGATTTTATGTCCCTACTAAAGGCTTTACAAAATCTTCTTACTTGTACCAAAATTCCATGGACACCAAATCTAGATTCAAAATCTACAAGATTAATCAACCAAATTATTGTAGATGAAGAATCAGATTTAAATTACAATGGAGAACCTAAAAGCCACTTTGAAATGTACTTAGAAGCTATGGATGAAATCCAAGCCAATACATTGCCAATAAATAATTTTATAACTAGAATTAAAGAAGTTGATACTACAGTTGATTTTATCAATAATTATAATATTGATCCATCTGTTCAGTCATTTTTAAATTTCTCTTTTCATACCATTGAAGGTGGAAAGTCTCATGAAATAGCTGCAGCTTTTACTTTTGGCAGAGAAGAAATCATTCCAGACATGTTTATAGAAATCATCGAACAAACTGAAAAATCAAAAAAAGTATCTCTTGATAAAATAAATTATTATTTACAAAGACATATTGATTTAGATGGAGATGAGCATGGACCATTAGCACACGAAATGATTATTGGATTATGTGGAGAAAACAGTTTAAAGTGGAAGGAAGTTACTAAAGTTAGTATAAAAGCATTGGAGGAAAGAATTAGACTTTGGGATTACATAAATGCATCTATCGAATCTAAATACCATTCTGAAAATAAAATAAAAAATTCAATATTTGCTAATGCTTAATAATAAAATTGAATGAAACTTGGGATTGTA
Source organism: uncultured Flavobacteriales bacterium (assembly GCA_938084875.1). Taxonomy (GTDB): domain Bacteria; phylum Bacteroidota; class Bacteroidia; order Flavobacteriales_D; family Parvicellaceae; genus MED-G20. The sequence goes on from CALKFX010000209.1 coordinate 1,825, forward strand.
ATTTACTCTGACCATCCTGAAACAGTATGGAACGCTTTTAGATTAGCTAATTTTTCTTTAAATAAGAAAGATGAAGTTAAAGTTTTTTTAATGGCCAAAGGAGTTGAAGCAGAATCTCTAAGTAATAAGCAGTTTAATATCCTAGATCAGATGCGTAAATTTTTAGATACCAATGGAACATTGCTTGCTTGTGGAACTTGTATTGAAATAAGAAAAAAAGACAGCACTGAACTTTGTCCAATGTCTAATATGGGAGATCTTTATAATATAATTAAAGAATCAGATAAGCTAATCAGCTTTTAGATTTACTTATTATTAGCAAGCTTAGAAAAGACAATGCAGCGTTGTAAATTATTAATTCTGCTCCAAATTTATAGTTTCCCAAAAATGAAATCTTTTCTTGACCATGTAAGTACCATACCATAGCTACAACTACGGGAACTACAACAGAAATTAATGGAACTAAGTTGTCCTTAAGTTCTCTGTTGGTAGTAATTCCAAAAAAGAACAATCCTATTAGTGGTCCGTAAGTAAATCCAGCTAATTTAATCAGCATCCAAATTGCAGAATCATTTGAATGTTTTCTCAAAATTAGAATTATAACAATTAACAGAAAAGACATTAATAAATGTGAATTTCGTCTGATTTTGTTCTGGGATTCGATAGGTTTATTTTTGATATTCATAAAATCAACTGAAAACGAAGTAGTTAGAGAAGTAAGTGCTGAGTCGGCACTAGAATATGCAGCAGCTATGAGGCCTAAAAGAAATAATATTGGAACTAAAACTCCCAGTGAACCACTATTGGCAATTTCAGCAAATAACAAATCTGTTCTTGGGTTTTCTACTATTAGAACTCCAGATCCAAATCCTGTTTTTTCAAAATACATAAATAAAAGAGCACCAAGAACAAGAAAAATTAAATTAACCACTACTAAAACGGCCGCAAAACTAACCATGTTTAATTGTGCAGATTTTAAATTTTTGCAACTTAAATTTTTTTGCATCATATCTTGATCTAAACCAGTCATTCCAATAGTAATAAAGATTCCACCAAAAAAATGCTTCCAAAAATAATTGCCTTGTTCCCAGTTTTCAAAATAAAATATTTTAGAATATCCGCTATTTGCTATTTCATTTACAAAACCACTTTGTTGAGACAAGTTTAAAGCATCTCCAATTAACCAAACGGTAATTACAACGGATGCTAACATGAAAAATGTTTGAATGGTATCTGTCCAGATAATTGTTTTTACCCCCCCCTTATTGGTGTAAATCCAAATTAATAAAACAGATGTAATTACAGTGATTTCAAATGGTATTCCAATATCATCGAATAAAATTAGTTGTAGAACACTTGATACTAAAAGCAGGCGAATAGAGGCACCAATTAATCTTGAAAGTAAAAAAAAACCTGC